>JAICHZ010000271.1 GCA_025924655.1 Pseudonocardiaceae bacterium
CGCAGCTCGGTGCCGAACCTGCTGCTGGCGCGCGAGGCTGCCAAGAAGGTCAAGGTGGTGCTCACCGGTGAGGGTGCCGACGAGCTCTACGGCGGCTACAGCTACATGCACACCCCGGAGTTCGCTGACCCGAACGCACTGCACGCCGAGCTGGTGCGCAGCCTGGAGCAGTTGCACCACCTGAATCTGCAGCGCTGCGACCGCACGACGATGTACTTCGGGTTGGAGGCCCGCGAGCCGTTCCTGGACACCAACGTGGTGCGTACGGCGCTGACCCTGCCGCCGGAGTGGAAGAAGACCACCGATGGGCGGCCGGAGAAGGCAGTGCTGCGTGAGGCCTTCACCGACTGGCTGCCTGAGGAGCTGCTCTGGCGCACCAAGGAGCAATTCGGCGACGGCTCGGGTGCCGGCGAGGTGCTCGCCGCGCTAGCCAAAGACAACACTGCCAAAGCCGGCGACACCGACGGTGCCGTGACGCAGCCACCGGATAGCTGGGCACTGCGCAGCGACGAGGAGATCCTTTATTACCGGATCTGGCAACGCTACTTCACTGGGGTGCGCCCCAACTCGACCCTGGGCTGCTTCGCGACCTCGTGAGTTACAGGTCGCCACCCTCTTCGAGGAGACGGTCGATCTCCCGGCGCAGCAGCCCTAATCGACCCTCCCGCACCAGTGGGATGTCCCGCCGTCGACGGCGCACCTGCGACAGATCAATGTCGACGGTGAGCAGCTGCTCTTGGTACTCGTCGGCTTCAGCGATCACTTCGCCCCACGGGTCGACGACGTGTGAGCCGCCCCAGAAGCGCAGCGATCCCTCGGTACCGACGCGATTGACGAAGACCACGTACAGCTGGAACATCCGCCCGTAGAACCGGGTGATGCCGCGCCAGTAGGACCGCGAGTCGTACTTCTCCGGGAAGATGCTTTGCGCACTGCACGCCGGCACCAGCAGGATCAGCGCCCCGTCCTGGGTGGCCACGTAGGCCAGCTGCGGCTGCCAGGCGTCGTTGCAGATCAGGGTCGCCGCGCGATGCCGTCCACCCATGATCGGGAAGGCTCGGGACGACTGACCGGGCAGGAAGTGCTTACGCTCCTCGAAGGTCGCGTAGTTGGGCAGGAACAGCTTGCGATGCACGTGCACCAGAAGGCCGTCCTCGTAGTACGCCGCGCTGTTGTAGATGTGCAGACCGTGTGCCTGCGCCTCGGGAAACCCGAGCAGCACGCCCGCGCCCTTGGTCGCCGCCCTCGCCAGCTTCACCATCCGCTCGTCGTCCGGCGGGATCGAGATATCCTCCTTGAGGTCTCCGATCGTGTAGCCACTGAGCGACAGCTCGGGGAAAATCACCAGGTCGGTTCCTGTGCTGACCGCCTCGGCGATCACCTGCTCGGCACGTGCGACGTTAGCCTCGAGCTCGCCGGGCCGGGAGTCGACCTGCGCGAGCGTCATGCGCATCTCTACCTCCTAGAGACCGGCGACGGGTGCGGGCGCGCTCAACCTATCGAGCTGTTGTCGCCAACAGCAGCCAGACCCTGGGAAGGCTGACCGCGACGGGTCAAGCACCTGCTCGGGATCTCGGTTCAAACCACCAAGGGCGCGAATTTCTGGGCTGGGGTGCGCGCCGAGCTGCGCAATCGTGGGGTGCGTTGTGGGAAGGTAACTACTACCGTCCCTGTGAGTAACGTTCAGCGGTCGGTTGATGGATTGCTGGTGGCCGAGTGAATTCCGACGGAGGGACTCTGTGCTGTCATGAGCCCGAGCGAGCCAACCGTTCCTGAGACTGCTGCTCAAGCTGACTTCGAGGTCGAGCTGCCAGAAGTTGGGCAGCTCGACCAGGACGAGGAATGGTGCGAAATTTTGGTTGGTGGGGAGCGACGGCGCATTCGCTTCCACGATTACCATGAGATTTACGACATTCCCGGCTTCTACGAGCGGCTCTTCTACGACAAACTCGAGTGTCAGTCACCGCGCGTGATCCGAAGGCTGCTGGCTCGGGCGCTCACCGAGCTAGGGACCGAGCCGGGTGAGCTCAGAGTGCTTGATGTCGGGGCGGGGAACGGGTTAGTCGGCGAGGAACTCCGCGAGCTCGGGGCCGGGGCCGTCTACGGCATCGACATCATCAAGGAGGCGGCCGCCGCGGCCCACCGGGACCGCCCCGGAGTCTATGAGCAGTATCTCGTCGCCGACCTCACCGACTTGGCGCGCGATGAGCGCGACACGCTCGCCGGAGCCAACCTCAACACGATGACGACGGTGGCCGCGCTGGGATTCGACGACATACCACCGCACGCTTTCGCCGTCGCCTACAACCTCATCTCCACCCCAGGTCTAGTGGCCCTTACCATCAAGGAGGAATTCGTTGCAAAGCGCGATTCAAGCGGCTTCAGCAGCCTGATCCATCGGATGTTTGACGAGGAAGTCATCCGGCCCCTAGCCAAGGAGCGCTACCGGCACCGCCTGTCCATGCAGGGCGAGCCGCTGTACTATGTCGCGTTCGTCGCGGAGAAGGTTAGCGACGTCCCTCCGGCCTGGCTCGTCTGACCGAGCGCCGCGCATCAGCCGGCTAGGGCAGTGTTCCGACTGGTCAAAGACTCGAACGCTGGCCGGGATGCGGCGTAACCGCCGGACCCTCCGATGGGTCACGCATGCAAACACCCATGCCGCCGATGCGCAATAGCCGTTCGGGTTCTTGGCGTCGCTCAAATTACTGCAGCTGACTGGCCAACCCACGGCCAGGATGTCGGTCCGGGCCAAGGGATCGTCTGAAGCGCGGTTCGGCTACTGCTCGTCGATGCGGCGCCGATCGGGGGCCATCGGAGCTGAGCCGTCAGCGGTTAGATCATCCGGCAGAATTGCCAATAACCGGGGCAGGTCGTCGGTCACTGTGCCCCAGAGCACGTCTAGGTTGATGTCGAAGTAGTGGTGGATTAGCCGGTCTCGCATCCGTGAAGCCGCCGACCACGGCACCTCCGGGTGGGATTTGCGCAAGTCGTCGCTGATGTGCTTCGCCGCTTCGCCAACGATCTCGATGAGCTTCGTGAGGGCGAGGCGCAACAGCTCGTCATCATCGAGATCAGCCCGGCTTCGACCCGCCGCGTAGGACACTGCCTTGCTCGCCGCTTCCGCGAGATGGCGAATCCGGACCTCGTCGTTAAGCGGCATAGAGCACACGCGCCTGTGCTCGGACATCGTCCCGAAAGTACCTACTGAGGTCCTCGTAGGTCCGCAGCTCGACCTCCCGCCCAAGGACCGCACCGAGCTCCAACTCCATCTTCGCCATGGTCAGCAGGCCGGGTGTCCGACCCTCCTCGAACTCCACAAGCAGGTCGATGTCACTGGCAGGAGTCTCCTCCCCACGTAACACCGAGCCGAACAACGCCAGACGCCGGATCCCATGGCGCGTCGCGAAGTCGCGCAGGAAAGCGTCTGCTGCGTCGAGGTCCGCCAGTGTCATGAGGTCCATCATGCCCTGCATCGTCCGGGAGATCGATAACCACGGATCCTCATCCCCGCGGTGAAGTTACCGTCGTGGCTGGAGATACCGTTCGGGGCTCCCTCGGTATAGGTGGTGGCCTCCTCCTACTGCAACGGCACTTGCCAGCCACGACCGTTCGCATGCACGACCCTGACAGCTTTGTGGGGACGTCGCGAACTCGACCCAGCGACGCTTCCAGCGGACGGGATGTCGGCGGCGTCGAGTTCACGACGCGCAGTGACCGGATCGCTGGCCGACAGGCGAGCGCACAACTGAACCTGTGCCGTTGCAGGATTACTGTAAGCAGTCTGAGGTTCGGCTACTCATGCCTTGCCAGCGCCGACAATGAGTTCATCCCATCTCAGACATCACTAGGCGTGACACCCGTTCCGATTGGGCAAGTCACGCCGGTACCGCCGATCCCACAGTAGCCATTGGGATTCTTGGCGTCACTTAAATACTGCTGGTGGTAGTAGTGTCGCTGCCGCAATAAGACTGCTTGGGTCTCTGCCGGCCGGCCATCAGCCAGTGCACGGGGCCCGAACGCTCGGCCGACTGCCCCAACGGCGTAGCGGGGAAGGTTTCGGCCTTGCGTTGAAGCCCATCTACGGTTGCTGTAGCGGTTCACCGCCCCAGGGGTCATCCGGGGCAACTTGCATCGAATCCTGAAAAAGTTCAGAATGAGGGTGTGACAGTTGAAGTGCAGTGGAGCGAGCTCCAGCGTGACCCGAAGGGTGTGGCCGCCCTTGCCGATCGCGGGGACGTTCGTGTGCGGCGACGTGATGGTGCTGCACTGCTGCTCACCCGCGAAGATCGAGCCAGCTCGTCAGCGGAGGGAGCGGTGACGGCGGCCCGCGCCCTACGAAACTTGCTGGTGCACGTCGAACCCGAGACCGCAGCCACAGCGCTCATCGATGAATTTCCCTGGGCTGATGTCCTACCCAAGGAAGATCGAGTTCGGTTCGTGACGGACTTCGTCCGTGCCTTCCAGGCTTCGGCGGAGATGGGGCAGTGGACATCACTAGCTCAAACGGTTCGAGAGTGGAAGGCCACTGCCGCCGTCTACTCCGATCCCGAGCTGGCCGAGCAGCTCTCCAAACCCTTGAACGATGACTTCGGCGCGGTACCCGACCCGACCGAAGACTGATCATGGCGCCGAAACGCAACGACCGTGTGGCCCCACCCGGTCGTCCCGGCGGCTGGGAAGCACGCTTCGCGACGTCGGAAGCCGCCAAGGGTTGGGAAGAACTTTGTCGGACTGCACGGTCAAATACTTGGGAAGCGTGGGTGGTACTCACCGAACGCCCGACTACACCGGAAAATCCGTCTCGTCAGCAGAGGCTCCGTGGACAGTTAGGAAGTCGCAATATATTCGGCCGGTCACTGGAGCAATGGCAGTATGAGGTGACGTCTGGCGGACGGATCTGGTATTGCCCCGATCCCGACAAGCGGATCACGTGGGTTGTCCAGGCAGGGACCGCCCATCCAAAGATCACCGAATAGGCCAGCCGGCCAGTTTTGCGTCAAGAGTCGCGAGGCGTTATGCCTATCCCAACTGGACACGCCACTCCCGTTCCGCCGATTCCACAATAGCCGTGCGGGTTCTTGGCGTCGCTCAAATACTGCTGGTGGTAGTACTGTC
>JAICHZ010000272.1 GCA_025924655.1 Pseudonocardiaceae bacterium
CAGCGCGGCGTGGGTGGCGTCGCCGGGCACACCCGGCACGTACGGTGGGCGCATGCTGCCCTGGTCTGCCGTACTCGCTGGCCGCCTCGACGAGCTTGTGATCGACAGTGTGCTGCTGCGGGACAATCACTTAGGCGATCCGGCACGCCGCCCACTGTGGGTCTATGTCCCGCCAGGCTATGACACCTCGCAACAGCGGTACCCGAGCGTCTATGTGATCCAGGGGTACACCGGGCATCTGGCCATGTGGCGCAACCGTAGCCCGTTCCGCCAGCCATTCCCGGAGACTGCGGACGCCGTCTTCGCCGCCGGCGACGTCCCGCCCGCGGTCCTGGTCTTCGTCGACGCCTGGACAGCCTATGGCGGCAGCCAGTTCGTCGACTCCCCGGGTACCGGGCGCTATCACAGCTACCTGTGCGAGGAGGTAGTGCCGTTCGTCGACGCTCATTACCGGACGCTGCCCGACCGGGCGCACCGGGCGATCAGCGGCAAGTCCTCCGGTGGGTTCGGCGCCATGATCACGCCGATGCTGCGACCGGACCTGTTCGGTGCGCTGGCCAGCCACGCCGGGGACTCGCTGTACGAGCTGTGCTACCTCGCCGAGTTCGGCAAGTCGGTGCGCCACCTGCGCGATTACGACGGCGACATCAGCGCCTGGTGGGCCGATTTCCGGTCCCGGACCCCGTTCACCAAACCCGCTGACAAGGACCTGCTCATGACGCTGGGCATCTCCGCGTGCTTCTCCGCCCGCGAGGACGGCACTCCGGAGCTACCGTTCGACCCCCGCACCGGGGTGCTCCGCCCGGACACCTGGCAGCGTTGGCTGGACTGGGATCCGGTGCGGATGGCACCCCGGTACGCGGAGGCACTGCGCTCACTGCGCGCCGTTTGGCTCGACGCCGGTACCCGCGACGAGTGGTACCTCGATCTCGGCACGCAGGCATTCCGCGACCAACTTCGCGCCGCCGGGCTACCCGACGAGCGGGTGCACTTCGAGCTGTTCGACGCCGGCCACGGCGGCATCGACTACCGCTACCCGCTGGCGCTCGCGTGGCTGTGCCGGCAGATCGCTAGCGCGTGATTCCCCGCCGGGCATAGGCGCCGGCGGCGATGGAGACCCCGATCGCGGCGATGATGACCTGGATGATGATCGCAATCCACGGTATGCCGCCGTTCGCGTTGGCGTATCCGAGCGCGTTCGCGATCGCGGCACCGATGAACGCCGCGATGATGCCGATGATGATGGTCAGCCAGATCGGGATGGGCTGCCTGCCTGGTACAACCAAGCGGCCGAGCGCGCCGATGATGAGTCCGATGATGATCGCGGAGATGATGCCGGTGATGCCCATATCGCTACCTCCCGATGAATGGCCTATCCCAGGGGTATACCCCAATCGCTGGCTTTCCATCCCTGATCAGCAGGCGTGTCGCCGACGCATGGAGCTCGGCAGGCGTGATGTGACAACCGGCGTGCTTCCTCTTGAGCGCCGCCCTGAAAGACTGCGCACCAGCTCTTGAACCGCCGAGACAAGGACGTCAGCACCTGATGCGCAGCCCGAACGAAGTCAGCACAGAGGCGCTCAGCATGGTCGATTTCGACGGCGCCCGCGGGTATGCCATCCCGATGCGCGTGCCGTTCCGGGGGATCACCGTTCGGGAAGGGATGCTGATCGAGGGCCCTGGTGGGTGGGGTGAGTTCTGCCCGTTCGCCGGGTACGATGACGCCGAGTGCGTCCCGTGGCTCGCCACCGCCATCGAGCAGTGCACCATCGGCTGGCCGCCACCGGTGCGCGATCGCATCCCGATCAACTGCACCGTCCCGGCGGTCGGCCCGCAACATGCGCACGAGATCACCGCCGGGACCGGATGCCGCACTGCCAAGGTAAAGGTCGCTGACCACCCGGAGTCGCTGTCCGAGGACCTGGCGCGCGTCGAGGCTGTCCGCGACGCGCTGGGTCCCGGCGGGGCGATCCGGGTGGACGCCAACGGCGGGTGGGACGTCGACACCGCCGTCGCCCACATCCACCGGCTCGACAAGGCCGCGAGCGGTCTCGAATACGTCGAGCAGCCCTGCCGCAGCATTGACGAGCTCGCCGCCGTCCGCCGCCAGGTCGACGTGCGGATCGCCGCTGACGAGTCGATCCGCCGCGCCGAAGACCCGCTGCGGGTGGCCGCCGCAAGCGCTGCCGATATCGCGGTGATCAAGTGCACCCCGCTGGGCGGTGTGCGCCGGTCGTTGCAGGTCGCCGCGGCCGCCGGGCTGCCGTGCGTGGTGTCTTCCGCGCTGGAGACCAGCATCGGGCTCGCCGCCCAACTCGCCTTGGCGGCGGCGCTACCGGAGCTGGACTTCGCCTGCGGGCTGGGCACGCTGTCCCTGCTCGACGGCGACGTGGTCGCCGGGGCCGGGTCCCTGCGCGCCGTCGAGGGCTACCTTTCAATCCCAGACAGGCGCCCCGCCCCCGACCCTGACCTGCTGGAGAAATACGAGCTGACCGATCCGCAGCGAGCTGTTTGGTGGCGGGATAGGCTGCGCCGGGTCCGGGCCGTACAACAGGCCGCGCTACAGCGCGCGCAGCTATAACGCCGGTAGCTCTTGGCGCCGGCCGATGAGCGGGGCGAGCGGATCGCCAACGCTGCTCACCCGGTCGAGCACAGTCCGGATCGTCCACCGGTCCGGCCGCAGCTCAGGGTCCTGCAGCTCGTCCCAGCCGATGGGGACGGACACCGGCGCGCCGGCTGCCGGCCGAGCGCTGAACGGCGCCACCAGCGTCTTGTTGATGGCGTTCTGGGTATAGTCCAGGCGCGCGAGCCCGTGCCGGCGGTCTTTGTGCCATTCCCAGCTGACCAGTTCCGGGACGGTGCGACCGATCGCGCGCGACACTTTCTCGACCCAGACTCTGGTGTCGGTGAAGGTGTAGCCGCCGCGGACCGGGACCCATATCTGCACCCCGCGCTGGCCGGTGACCTTCGGCATCGCGACGACGCCGAGGTGCTCCAGCGCCACCCGGTAGAGCCGGGCGAGCACCAGCACGTCATCGAAGCTGCTGGCCGAACCGGGATCGATGTCGATCAGCGCCCAGGTCGGCTGGTGCACGTCGGGTAGCTGCGAGGTCCACGGGTGCAACTCCACCGCCGCGAAGTTCGCCAGCCAGACCAGCGCGGGAACGCTGTCGATAACGGCGTAGCACTGCGTCTCGCCAGGGTCTGCTTCCTCGTTGCGCCAGCGGGACAGCCACTGCGGCGCGTGGCTGGGGACCTCCTTGTGCCAGAAGCCCGGGCGGTCCACGCCGTTGGGGTGACGGTGCGAGTTCACCGGGCGACCGGCGAGGTAGCGGAGCATGAACGGGGCGATCAACGCGTGGTAGCGGATGAGGTCGCGCTTGGTGACCGGGGGCTCCGGATCCCGTCCCGGGAACAGCACCTTGTCCAGGTTGGTCAGCTTGAGCTCACGACCCTGCACGACCCATCGACCGGCAGATCCGAGCGCGTCCAGCTCGGCGAGCTCGCCGGCGGTTGGTGGTTCCCATACCGGCGCCGGGGCCAACGCAACGGTGGCTTCGGCGGCCGGCTTGTCGCTGCGCCACAGCGACGCGGGAGCCGCCGCGACCTCATCGTTGGTCCGTCCGGTCTTGACCGACAAGGGGTGCCCCTCCGGGTCCCACCCGGACCTCGCGTAGTCGTCGTTCTTGTGGATCAGCAGCCACTGCTCTTTACCCGGCCGGGCGTCGTCTCGGCGGACCAGCACGAACCGGCCGGCGAGTTTCTCGCCATGCAGGTCGAAGTGCAGCTCACCGCGCTCGATGGCCCGTGCCGGGTCGTCGGTCTCGGCGGGCTGCCAGGTTCCCCAGTCCCACACGATGACGTCGCCGCCGCCGTATTCGCCCTTCGGGATGATGCCCTCGAAGTCGAAGTACTCGAGGGGGTGGTCCTCGACATGGACCGCCAGTTGCCTGGCCTTGGGGTCGAGCGTGGGTCCCTTCGGCACCGCCCAGCTGGCCAGGACTCCGTCCACCTCCAGCCGCAGGTCGTAGTGCAGCCGGCGGGCTCGGTGGCGTTGCACGACGAACCGGCTCTGACCAGCTGGCGCCGCGGACCCGGCCGGTTCCGCGGTGACCGAGAAGTCGCGCTTGGCCCGGTAGGCCCGCAGCCGCTCCTGCTGGTCACTCATCGAGCCTCGCCCATGGAGCAGGTATACCCGCAGCCGAGCCGGGCCAACATCACCTCCCGGCAGGTCCGCCGGACGAGGCCATGGGAAGGTAACGACCGTGCCCAGGAAGACGAGAATGATGCCGCAAGCTCGACTGTGCGGGATGGCGCTGGGGGCCGGGCGGGTCGCCATCGGCGCCGTCGCACTGGTGCGACCGGATCTGATGGCTCGGGCGTGGGTGGGCACGGTGCAGGCCGCCGGGCCGGCGGGGATGGTGTTAGGTCGCGCCGCGGGTGGTCGGGACATCGCGCTCGGGGTCGGCGCATTGCTCGCGTCGTCCCGGCGAAACGCGCGTGGGCTGCTGGGATGGACCGTCGCCGGGTCGTTCTGTGACGCGGTCGACGTGGCTGCGACCCTTGCGTCGTGGCGCGACCTGCCGTCGCGGGGCCGCTACGCCGTCGCTGGCGCCGCCACTTCCGGTGTCCTGCTGGGCGCATTGACGGTCGTGCTCGCCCGGCGGGGATAAACAACGGTGAGTCGTGGCGACGTACAGGTCGACGGCGCAGCTCTGAGGCCTGGCGATATCGACGACGCGGTGGGCGGGCTGCTTGATGCGCTCGACGCCGTGGACGCCGACGGTTGGTATCCGGCGATCGACGTAGTCCGGCCCTGGTCGGTGCACAACCCACGGATCACCGGCGAGTTCGCTCGGCCGGGGGCAATCCGGCGCTACCTGCACCGTGAGCTGTCCGCGCTGCTGCGCGCCGGAGCGCAGGTCCGGGTCCGGCCGGCACGCCGGGCGATAGCTTTCAACGACCCGGAGTTCTTCGCCGCCCTCGATGAGGACCGGTTCGACCTGCGCGCCAAGAAGTTGTTCCTGTTCAGCCCGGAACGCATGGCGCTGTCACTGGACCGGCTGTCGCATTACTGCGGCACACCCGCGGAGGCCTTCGAACGGCA
>JAICHZ010000273.1 GCA_025924655.1 Pseudonocardiaceae bacterium
GCGGAGGTGATGGTGATGCCCCGCTTCTGCTCCTCCTCCATCCAGTCCATCGTTGCGGCGCCGTCGTGCACCTCACCGATCTTGTAGTTGATCCCGGTGTAGAACAGGACCCGCTCGGTAGTGGTGGTTTTGCCGGCGTCGATATGCGCCATGATCCCGATGTTGCGGACCCTGGCGAGGTCAGTCAGCACTTCACGTGCCACGAGAATTCATCCCTAGCTTGTCTTGGCTGTGCCTGTGTTAATCGTGGTTCGTTACCAGCGGTAGTGCGCGAAGGCCTTGTTCGATTCGGCCATCTTGTGGGTGTCCTCGCGGCGCTTCACACTCGCCCCGAGGCCGTTGCTGGCATCGAGAAGTTCATTCATCAGCCGATCCACCATGGTCTTCTCTCGCCGCTGCCGGGAGAACGTGATCAACCAGCGAAGCGCGAGCGTGGTGGAACGCACCGGCCGCACTTCGATGGGAACCTGGTAGGTAGCGCCACCGACGCGGCGGCTCTTCACCTCGATCGCAGGCTTGACGTTGTCCAGCGCGCGCTTGAGCGTCACCACCGGGTCGGTGCCGGTCTTGTCCCGGCAGCCCTCCAGTGCTTGGTACACAATCTTCTCGGCCACCGAGCGCTTGCCTCGGACGAGGACCTTGTTGACGAGCTGAGTGACGATCGGCGCTCCGTAGACCGGGTCGGAGTGCAGTGGTCGCTTCGGGGCGGGACCCTTGCGAGGCATCAGCCCTTCTCCTTCTTCGCGCCGTAGCGACTACGGGCCTGCTTGCGGCCCTTTACACCTTGAGTATCCAGCGACCCGCGAATGATTTTGTAGCGGACACCGGGAAGATCCTTCACCCGACCACCGCGGACCAGGACGATGGAGTGTTCCTGGAGGTTGTGACCCTCACCCGGAATGTAAGCCGTCACCTCGACCTGGCTGGTCAGGCGCACACGGGCGACCTTGCGCAGCGCCGAGTTCGGCTTCTTCGGGGTCGTCGTGTAGACGCGAGTGCACACCCCGCGCCGCTGCGGGCTTCCCTTCAGCGCTGCAGTCTTGGTCTTCGCGAGCTTGTCCTCGCGGCCCTTGCGGACCAGCTGCTGGATGGTAGGCATGGACCAGCTTTCGTCGTCTTCCGGCTTGCTCTCTGTCATGTGGTGCTGTGTTACTGGGTCATCTCGTTACTGGATCATCTGATGCTGCGGTACTGGCCGGTCACGACGTGCTCCGCGGCCGGTAACTCCGTATCCCGAGGTCGGGCGTGTCGCTGTGAGCCCAGCCGCTCGGTCGGGTACAAACCCGACGGGAGCTGGGCGGCACCGGCGCCAGATCCGGAGGCGGAAGTCTTTCGACCCACACCACCAGCGGTGCGCCACCAACAGGCATACAGAGCGGCCCGACCGGAGTCGGGACCGACAGCAAGGATACCTGGGCGACTTACCGAGGGTCAAAACGGGGTCAAGAACCTTGGACCGGACCTGCCAGTAACTAGCTCAACGCCTACCCTGTTTCGTGCATTCCACGGCATCGGCCGCCGTTGATTACCAACGATGACGAGGGAGGCAACCATGCCGGGTCCGCTGGTCGGGCTGCGCGTGATCGAGCTGGCCGGGATCGGCCCAGGTCCGCATGCGGCGATGCTGCTAGCGGATCTGGGAGCCGACGTGATACGGGTCGAACGGCCCTCCGAAGGCAAGCAGATCCTGCAGCTCGCCCCCACCGTCGACGATCAGATGCTCCGTGGCCGGCGCTCGGTAATGCTCGACCTGAAGGACCCCGCCGGGCGCGAAACCATGCTGCGGCTGGTGCAGCGGGCCGACGTGCTGATCGAGGGTTTGCGTCCCGGCGTCACCGAGCGGCTGGGTGTCGGTCCGACCGACTGCCACACCCGCAACCCCCGGCTGGTGTACGCCCGGATGACCGGGTGGGGCCAGGACGGCCCGCTGGCCGACCGGGCCGGCCACGACATCACCTACATCGCGCTGACCGGCACGTTGCACGCCATCGGGACTGCCGGCGGCAAGCCGGTACCGCCACTGAACCTGGTCGGGGACTTCGGCGGTGGCTCGATGTTCCTGGTGCTCGGAGTGCTGGCCGCGCTGTGGGAACGGGACCGCTCCGGCGCCGGCCAGGTCATCGACGCCGCGATGGTCGACGGGGTCAGCGCGCTGGCCCAGATGTTCTGGTCGTTGCGCGCGTGCGGATTGTGGAGTGATCAGCGGGGCGCCAACCTGCTCGACTCGGGCACCCCGTTTTATGACACCTACGCCTGCGCCGACGGTCGATACGTCGCTGTCGGAGCGTTGGAACCGCAGTTCTATGCGGCGCTGCTGGAGGGGTTAGGGCTGATCGGCGAGGAGCTGCCCGCGCAGCTCGACCGGGCAGGTTGGCCAGTGCTGCGCCAGCGGTTCACCGACGTATTCGCCACCCGTAGCCGTGATGAGTGGGTGGCCGTGTTCGACTGCACCGACGCCTGCGTGGCACCGGTACTGTCGTTCGCCGAGGTCCCCGAGCATCCGCACATCGCGGCTCGCGGCACCGTCATCACCGTAGACGGGGTACCTCAGGCCGCCCCGGCGCCACGGTTCTCGCGTACCCAACCCGACCAGCCGACCCCACCGCCGAAACCCGGCGCTGACACCGCCGCAGTCCTCGCCGATTGGGACGTCACACCTGCCGGTCCGCATTGAGCGGGCTCAGCGGGGCTATCGATACCCTGATAACCCCGCTGAGCCCGGTGAATGTAGATGTTGATATTGAGATCAGCGGTAGTCGCGACCGAAGTCGTAGTCGTCCAAGGGGACGGCTGCGCCGGTCCCGGTACCGAACACGTCAGGCGTGTAGTAGCCGTCGTCGTAGGACGGGATCGCGTACGCCGCGGCCCGAGCCTCCTCGGTCGGCTGCACCTCGATGTTGCGGTACCGGTTGATCCCGGTGCCGGCCGGAATCAGCTTGCCGATGATCACATTCTCCTTCAAGCCCAGCAGCTTGTCGCTCTTGCCCTGGATCGCCGCATCGGTGAGGATCTTGGTCGTCTCCTGGAACGATGCCGCGGACAACCACGACTCAGTCGCCAGCGACGCCTTGGTGATCCCCATCAGGACCGGACGGCCGGAGGCGGGCTCGCTGCCCTCGGCGACCACCCGGCGGTTCTCCGACTCGAACTCGCCGCGCTCGGCCAGCCCACCGGGCAGGAACTCGGTGGCCCCCGAGTCGATGATCGTCACCCGGCGCAGCATCTGCCGGACGATGACCTCGATGTGCTTGTCGTGGATGTCCACACCCTGCGACCGGTACACCTGCTGGACCTCGCGAACCAGGTGCAGCTGTACCTCTCGCGGTCCCATCACCCGGAGCACCTCGTGCGGGTCGACAACACCTTCGAGCAGCTTCTGCCCGACCGTGACGTGGTCGTCGTCGGTCAGCGGCCGCTCGGTGCCGTCAACGGAGATCACCGCGAGTCGCTGCCGCTTGGACAGCTTGTCGTAGACGATCTCCTCACTGCCGTCGTCCGGGACGATGGTGATCTTCCAGAACTTCTCGCCGTCCTCGACGCGCACCCGGCCGTCGGCATCCGCGATCGGTGCCATCCCCTTGGGCACCCGGGCCTCGAACAACTCCTGAACCCGAGGTAGACCGGTGGTGATGTCCTCACCCGCGATCCCGCCCTGGTGGAAGGTACGCATCGTCAGCTGCGTGCCAGGCTCACCGATGGACTGGGCGGCCACGATGCCGACCGCTTCGCCCACGTCGACGAGCTTGCCGGTGGCCATCGAGCGGCCGTAGCACATCGCGCACACGCCGTTGGCAGACTCGCAGGTCAGCACCGAGCGCACCTTGACTCGCCGGACACCGGCAGCGAACAGCGTGTCGATCGCCGGATCGCCGAGGTCCGCCCCGCGAGGCATGACCACCGAGCCGGAGTCATCCAGCACGTCCTCCGCTGCGCAGCGTGCGTACACGCTGGTCTGCACATAGCGATGCCGGGTCGCCCGAGCATCCGGGCCCGCCTCGGTGACCGGCATCTGGATGCCGCGCTCGGTGCCGCAGTCGTGCTCCCGCACGATGACGTCCTGCGAGACGTCCACCAGGCGCCGGGTCAGGTACCCGGAGTCAGCGGTCCGCAACGCGGTGTCTGCCAGTCCCTTGCGGGCGCCGTGCGTGGCGATGAAGTACTCCAGTACGGACAGGCCCTCGCGGAAGTTGTGCTTGATCGGACGCGGGATGTACTCGCCCTTGGGGTTGGAGACCAGACCGCGCATCCCGGCCAGCGACCGGACCTGCGTCATGTTCCCGGCCGCCCCGGACGACACGATCGTGAAGACCGGGTTGTCCTCCGGGAAGTTGGCCTCCATCGCCTTGGCAACCTCGTCGGTGGCCTGCGACCAGATCTTTACCAGCTCACCGTTGCGCTCGTCGTGCGAGAGCACGCCACGCTGGTAGCGCTTCTCGACCTGGTCGGCCTTGGCCTCGTACTGGTCGAGGATCTGCTGCTTGGCCACGGGTACCACGACATCGGAGCTGGACAGGGTCACACCGGAGCGGGTGGCCCAGTGGAAGCCGGCATCTTTGAGCTTGTCCAGCGTCTGGGCGACGGCGACCATCGGGTACCGCTCGGCGAGATCATTGACGATCGCCGCCTGGCGCTTCTTGGGCAGAATGTCGTTGATAAACGGGTAATCGTCGGGCAATAGATCGTTGAACAGCACCCGACCCACGGTGGTCTCCGCGATCCACGGGGCTCCCGGTTCCCAGCCCTGGCTCTCCCGCAGGCGCTCCTGCTCAGCGACGGGCGGGACCACATTGCGCAGCCGGACTCGGATCTTGGCCTGCAACGCGATCGTGCCGCGGTCCAGGGCCATCAACGCCTCGGCAGGCGAGGAGAACGAGCGGCCCTCACCGGTGTCTCCTTCGCGGAGCTTGGTGAGGTGATACAGCCCGGTCACCATGTCCAGCCGGGGCATCGCCAGCGGACGACCCGAGGCCGGGGACAGGATGTTGTTGCTGGACAGCATCAAGATCCGCGCCTCGGCCTGCGCTTCGGCCGACAGCGGCAAGTGCACCGCCATCTGGTCACCGTCGAA
>JAICHZ010000274.1 GCA_025924655.1 Pseudonocardiaceae bacterium
CGCCGGACAGCGCCTGGTGCAGCGCCGCATAGCCGGGGGTCAGCGTCAGACCCGGGGCATCGGCGAAGACCTGCCCGTGCGCCAGCTCCTCGAAATACGGCCCGCCGACCAGCACCCGATTATCCGCCATCGTGCCCAAATCGTACGGCCGTGGCTGCACTGGATCGCGCGCGGCGTGAAGATCACCGAAACTGAGCTCTGACCGTGCAGACTTGCACTGCTACAGCTCACTTTCGATGATCATACAGTCAGGGCGACGGGATGATGACGCCCACGTCGCAGACGGAGTCAGCCCGCCTCGCCTTCTGGTGGGGTACTGGACGCGACGCTGCGGGTCAGGACGCGGCCTAGGCCGGTGCGGGTTGCCAGGACTACCAGGCGGTCGCCGGTGGCGAGTCGGTGATCTTCTGGCGGTGGTAGCTGGAAGGTGCCGGTGGTGTGGCGGCGGATCGCGATCACCTGTGCCTGGCGGGGTGCGTTGACAGTGTGGCTAGCCACGCCGTCGAGCTGGGAACCTGCGTGGATGGGCACTTCGGCGATGAGTAGAACGCGGCGACCGACCGGGATGGTGCCGAGGACTTGGCGACCTAACATCGCGGCGGCGAACTCCGGCGCAGCCAGGTAGGACACGCTTCGCGAGATCGTGATACCGAAGTTGCGTTGCACCCGTTCGGCGAAATCGCTGTCCAACAGGCGGAGCACGACCCGCAGGTCTTCGCTCATCGCCCGACCATGCAGGGCCGCTTCGAGGTTGGTGACGTCGTTGCTGGTAACGGCGACCAGAGCGCGACTGGCGCCAAGATAAGCGGCGCGCAGGGTGTCCTCCCGGCTAGCGTCACCGAACACGATCGGTACTCCGATGCGCCTTGCCAGGGCCACCCCCCGAGCGCTCTCATCACTATCCACACACACCACCGGTACGCCCAGATCGTATAACAACCCCACTACTCGGGTACCCACGTTGCCCAGTCCGACGACCACCACGTGGCCGGCGATCGGCCGGGGCCGGCCCAGAGCCGTGGACAACCGGGAGTTGACGACGGCGTCGACCACGGTGGCGGTCACCACTGGGATGATCGAAATTCCGACGATGGTGACCATCGTCTGGATGATCTTATTGAAAGTGTTCAGGCTGGAATCGGGCTGCGCCGCCCCAGCGGCATCGAGCAGGGTGACATACAAGGCGTCGCCCCAGGAGAAACCACCCATGCTCGCGAATAGCACCGTACCCAGCCCCAGCAGCGCGAACAGTGCCAAGGTAGCGATACCGAGCTTGCGGTTGAACGAAGCGGCAACCCGCCACGACAGGGTCAGCAGCACGTTGCGCAGGCGGCGGTGCGTGGCTGCATCAGTGACAGTGGTGCGGCCGTCGGCCAACGCGAGCACCAGATCCGCGTTGTTCTGATCGGTCGGCAACAGCTCAGGCTTTTTGGCCCCGCGGGTGTCGGCAAGACCGCAGATCACCCGATCCGGCGCCACTTCGCTTCGCCGGGCGACATACAGTGTCCGGCCCGGTAACCGCACATAGCTCGGAGCCAGTTCGCCCAGCGCCCCCGCCACAAATGAGGGGGCCGCAGTGGCCGCATCGGAGAGCACCTCACAGCCCGGAAACAGGGCTCGAATGCGATGCCCGAGGCTCATGTTGAAAAAACGGATCACTAACCGCAGTTCGCTGTTGAGTTCCTGCGCCCGCAGTGCGGCGTGGATATTGCCGACGTCATCCTGGCTGACCAGCGCCAGCGCACTGGCCTGCTCCACTCGAGCTGCGTGGAAAGCCGCCTCGCTCAAAGCCGGTGCCTCGATGACGCGCACCTTGGGCAGCGCCGCTATGCGGGGCCCATGGTCACGTTCCACCGAGGGCAAGATCACGGTGACCTCATCACCGATTCGGGTGACGAGTTCCTCGACGAGCTGGTAGGCCAGCGCGTCGTCGCCGCAGACGACCAGATGCGGACGCCTCCGGCTCTGCTCGCCCTCGACTCCCATAAACCATCGAGACTACTGCGCATGAGCCTGGCGTCAGGTCCGGTGCACGTCGGCCTGCGCCACGCTGGCCTGGTCCGGTTCTGCCCGCAACGCCCCGCGCCGCCGGAGCCGGAGTTCCAGCACGGCCACGAGCAGCGCCAGACACACAAATCCCGTGCCAGTGAGCAGCGCCGCGGCGATGGCGCCGCGGTAGTGGCCGCTGTGCGAAACGACGCCGTAGAACACCGCAGCCAGGGTGGCGGTCCCGATCGCCGATCCGATTCGCTGCCCGGTCTGCAGAGCCCCCGCCGCAGCCCCGCCCATCCGGGATGGCACACACTCCAGGGTCAGCGTGACGTTCGGCGAGATCACCGCGCCACCGCCGATACCTGCGATGAGCAGTGGCAATGCCGCTGCCCGGCCAGCCCACGCTGCGGGTGTGACGTCGAGTACCACGGCGGTCGCAGCCAACCCGACCGCGACACCGGTGAGTCCCCCCACCGTCAACCAGCGGCCGTACCTGGTCACCAGCCGGCCGGCTACCGCCGCCGATACCGCCGACCCGAGGGCGAACGACGTCACCGCGAGCCCGGACTGCAGCGGTGTGTAGCCCAGCCCACGCTGGAAGTACAGCGCGAACACCAGCCAGATTCCGCTGAAGCCGACGAAGTACACCAGTCCCAGCGTGGCTCCCGCCGGGTAGCCGGGCGTGGTGGACAGCAGCCGGGTGTCCAGCAACGGCGCCCGATCGCGCCGGACCATCCGCTGCTCCCAGCGAAGGAACAGCGCGACCAGCACCGGCGCCAGCCCGAACAACCACCACAGCCGGCGCAGCCCACCGCTATCCACTTCCACCAGTGGTAGCAGCAGGCACAGCACGCCGGCGCCCAGCAGCAGCGCACCGACGACGTCGATCTGCGACGCCACCGGCTGGCCGCTGCGCTGCCGGGAAGGCACTAGGCGCCACGCCGCGACCAGCGCGATGAGGCCGATCGGCACGTTGACATAGAAGACCCAGCGCCAACCCTCGTGCTCGCCAGCCGCGCTGAGGATGAGGCCGCCGAGCACCGGTCCGACCGCGGTGGACAACCCGACTGTGGCGCCGAAGATGCCGAACGCCCTGCCGCGCTCCGCGCCGTGGAACAACACCTGGATCAGGCCTGAGTTCTGCGGGGTGAGCATCCCCGCGGTGACTCCTTGCAACAGCCGGGCCGCGACCAACCACCCCGCGCTGGGCGCCGCTCCACACAGCGCGCTGGTCACGACGAACGCGGTCAGCGCGACGAGGAACATCCTTCGCCGGCCCAAGGCATCACCCAGCCGCCCACCCGCCACCAGCACCAGCCCGAAGCTCAGCGCGTAGCCCGACACCACCCACTGCACCTGCGCCACCGAGGCGCCAAGGCTTCGCTGAATGGACGGCAGCGCGACGTTGACGATGCTGACATCCAGCAGTCCCATGAATCCTGCGAGCTGCGTCACTGCGAGAGCGCGCCAGCGACGCGGATATGCCTCGCCGCTGACGGGTTCGGAACCAGTGCTCACCCCACCATCCTGGGCGCCCAATTAGCGGCGTGAAAGCGGAACGAGCAAGGAATAAGATAGGTTAGGCTAACTATAATAGATGGAGGTTCCGATGAGATGTAGGAACGCCGGCACCGCAGAGCTATCCGGTGGACCGGTAACAGCTCTGCGGTGGAGTTCGGGAACGCGAGGGATGGTCGCGCCACGGGGCACGGTCTAGCTGCCATGATCGAGCTCGCGGACACCGCACCGGTCGCGTTGCGCCGACCGATCCGCGGACTGCTCTGGATCACCGGCTGGCTACGCGCACTGCACCGGGAGCCAGCCCGGCAGGTCGCTTTAGAACTGATCTCGCAGCGCTGTGACGAACGGCTCCTCGACGTCGGGCACGGAGCCCGGCTGCTCTGGTTGCAGCCAGTGTTCGCGGTGCTTGCCGACGCCGAAGGCATCGCGCGGCTCGCCCCGGCCGATCTCGCCGCCGTCGAGCTACACCGACTGGTCGGCTACGGATCCAGCTAAGGTGACGGAGGTGCGTGATCGCAAACTCGGAAGAATGAGCCGCGCTGAGCGCGGCTCATTCTTCCGAAACTCCGATCTTGATGCTGCCGCTGAGGCGGGGCACTCTTCCGGGTGACGCCGCTGTTTCCACTTCACAAGCACCTGGGAGCCGTTGCATTGCGGGCAGGTGTATAGGTTGCCTCGGCCCGAGAAGTTCAGACGATCAGGGTGGCACTGGTCCGTCATCGGGTACCGGTCCTGCAGCGTCGAGCTGCTCGGGCAGCAGCGGGGAAATGGCCAGGTCCTGAAGCGGCGTGTCCGGGAACGCGGCGTGTACTGCTCGGACGCCTGGGCGGGTCGTCACCGTCCGTAGCGCGCTGCGGTCGCCGTACACCAGCAGCGCCAGCACGCAGGCGCAGCCACTGCGCAGCTGCGCCGCTTCAGCGGCGGCGACAGCGGCGGGTCGCCCACTCGGAGCTTCCCGGGACGCGGCGAGGCGGTCCTGCGCCGCCGAGCGCATCGCCTCGGCGAGTTCGGTCACCGGCCGCTGCCCCGGCAGGTCCCGGGTGATCAACGCGGTCTGTACGCGCGGCAGTGGAACGCGGAGTATCACCCGCGAAAGCCGCACACCGCGGACCAGCTCAGCGGCGGGCTGCGGGGTGAGGTACCGGTCTAGCTGCACCAGCGCCCACACCGGCCCGGAGGTTCCCGTGGGCAGCGACGCGCCGGCCCGCCGCAGGTAGAGCGCGACCGGTTCGCCGGCCTCGGGCCCGAGCCGTTGCACCCCGCTGTGCACCGCTTCACCATGGTGCCCGGCCACCACAACCGTCACACCGAACACCGCACATAGCACCGCCAGCACCGCCCAGCGGGCCCGCGAGGGCATCGGCTACGCCTGCGCGGCCAGCATGTCCAGCGCGCCGCGGAGGTCGTCCGGGTCCGGGCTGGTGAACTCCACCCAGCGGTCGTCGGCTGGATGCGGGAAGCCCAACCGCGCGGCGTGCAGCCATTGCCTGGCCAGCCCGAGCCGCTGCGCCAAC
>JAICHZ010000275.1 GCA_025924655.1 Pseudonocardiaceae bacterium
CGGTGCCCGCATTTGGGGAGCGAAGTGGCTACGTCACGCGTTAGTAGATATGAGGCGACAGGTGGCAGCACACCGCGCTCGTTGTCGTCCAACCCGAGGGAGTTCGTGCCATGCCAGTCCTGCCGGTCCTGCCGGTCCTGCTCATCGCCACCATCGTGGAGCTGGCGGTGCTCATCGCGGTGGGCCACGCGATCGGCGTCCTGGCCACCATCGGGCTGTTGATTCTCACCTCGCTGGTGGGCACGGCCCTGCTGCGGCGTGAGGGTGCCCGCGCCCTGGGCGCGTTCGTCGAGGCACTGCGCGCCCGCAGAGCCCCGCACCGAGAGCTGCTTGACGGCATGTTGATCACCGCAGCCGGGGTGCTTGTCGTTGTGCCCGGTTTCGTCTCTGACGTCCTTGGCCTACTCCTGCTGCTGCCGCCGATTCGCGGACTGGTTCGGCGACGGATCCTGCGGTCAGCGTCACGGCGCACTCCGGCACGCTATGCGCCAGGCGACGTCGTCGAGGGCGAGATCGTCGACGAGCCTCCCGCGCCCCGATCCGCAACCGGCGAGCTGCGCTGACCGTGGGGGAGAGGGGTTCTCCGATCTTTCCCCAGGGCAAGCGGGAATACTGCCAACCATGAGCACCTCGTTGCTGTTGGGCGGACGCATCCCGTCGGTCGCCGGGGCCACCGCGCTGGCCATCATGGACGGGATAGTGGCCTGGGCCGGGGATGACAGCACCGGCCGTGCGTGCTTCAGCGATGCCGACGAAGTGCTCGAATTGCGCGGCGCACTGGTCACCCCGGCCTTCGTCGACGCGCACGTGCACGCCACCTCCACCGGCCTGCTGGCTACCGGACTTGATCTCACCGGCTGCACCACTCTCGCGCAGTGCCTAGAGCTGGTCGCCCAGCAGTCCCGCCCGGGCACCGTGTTGTGGGGACATGGGTGGGATGAGACGTCGTGGCCGGAGGGCCGCCCGCCGACCCGCGCGGAAATAGACCGGGCCTCGGGCGACGCACCGGTGTACCTGTGCCGGATCGACGGGCACAGCGCCGCAGTCTCCTCAAGACTCCTCGACCGGGCCGCGGCGGCGATCGGCGCGCCGGGTTGGGCGGCCGAGGGGACACTGACCTGGGAAGCACATCACCACGTCCGCCGTGCCGCCCGGGAATCGATTACAGTCAGTCAGCGCCGCGCCGCCCAAGAAGCGTTCCTGACCGGGGCGGCGGCCCGCGGGATCGCGGTAGTGCATGAGTGCGCCGGCCCGGACGTCTCTGGGCTCGAAGATTTCGCCGACCTGCTGGCAGCCGATCACGGCGTCGAGGTGGTCGGTTACTGGGGTCAGGCCGTCAGCACCCCCGTGGAGGTGCGCGAACTGCTCGCAGCCACTGGGGCGCACGGGCTGGCGGGAGATCTGTTCTGTGACGGGGCGATCGGCTCGCGGACCGCTGCATTGCGCATGCCCTACGCCGACGCGCCCAGCGCCCGGGGCACGATTTATCTCGATGTGGCACAGATAGCTGCGCATGTCCAGGCCTGTACCCAGGCCGGCATCCAGGCCGGGTTCCATGTGATCGGAGATGCCGCGACCGATGCGGTGATGGCCGGTTTCGAGGCCGCTGCCGATGCGATTGGTGCCACCGCGCTGAGGCAGCGCCGCCACCGGCTCGAACATCTGGAGATGGTGGATCCTGACCAGGCCCGTCAGTTGGCGGCCTGGGGTGTGGTGGCCAGCGTGCAACCCGCCTTCGACGCTGCCTGGGGCGGCCCGGACGGGATGTACGCGCACCGGCTGGGGTCCTCTCGAGCTGCGGCGATGAACCCCTTCGCGTTGCTCGAGAAGGCCGGCGTGGTGCTGGCGTTCGGTTCCGACGCGCCGGTTACTCCCGGCGACCCGTGGGATGCGGTGCGCGCTGCGGTAGGACACCGCAGCCCAGGCTCAGAGATCGGTGCGATGGAGGCTTTCGCGGCGCACACCTACGGCGGATACCGCGCTGCCGCCGCCTCTGACCCGCTGGCCGGTTCACTGGTCCCCGGTGCCCCGGCCTCTTACGCGATCTGGGACGGCACCGAGTCCGCTGAGTTCCCTGTGATCCAGTCACCCTCGTGCCTGCGCACCGTGCATCACGGCCGGGTCCTGTTCGAGTTGCAAGACGCCCTGTTGTGAGCCGGTATGGCCGGCTGCTGCGGGTGGGTACCGCCGCCGGTGCCGGCTTGCTGCTGTATGTCGGCGCACCCCCGCGGGAATTGTGGTGGCTCGCGCCGGTGGTTTTCGCGGTGTTATGGGCGGTGTTGTATGGACGCCCGGCCCGTGCCGGGTTCGGTTACGGGCTCGCGTTCGGGCTCGGCTTTTTCGTGCCGCTGCTGTCCTGGGCGGGGCAGTACGTGGGCTCGCTGCCATGGCTGGCGCTGGCCACCGTCGAGGCACTGGTGCTGGCGTTGGCCGGTGCCGGCGTTGCCGTGGTATCCCGAATGCCGGCCGCGCCATTGTGGGCGGCGGGGGTGTGGGTCGCTGCCGAGGCGCTGATCGCCCGGACACCTTTCGGCGGCTTTCCCTGGGGTCGGGTGGCATTTAGCCAGCCCAGCGGGATATTCCTTCCGGTGGTGGCGATCGGTGGGGCTCCGCTGCTCACCGCGGCCGTAGTGCTCACCGGCTTTGGAGCCGGCGAACTGCTCCGCCGCGTCGCGAAAGGGCCCCTCCGGCAGAGTCACAGGTTTGTGCGCGACCCTGAGCTCGGAAGGCTTAGAGCGGTCGTGGTGCCGGCGTTGCTTGGGTTAGGGCCGGTGGTGGCGGGAATGTGCGCGGCGCCGGTGGTGGCGACGACTGCCGTCGACGGGTCGGCGGTCGTGGCGCTGATCCAGGGCAACGTCCCCCGGGCCGGGTTGGACTTCAACGCCCAGCGTCGTGCCGTACTGGACAATCATGTCGCGCGCACCATGACTCTGGCCGCCGACGTCGCGGCCGGTCGCTACCCGCAGCCAGCGCTGGTGATCTGGCCAGAGAACTCCTCCGACATCGATCCATTGCGCAACCCGGATGCCCGGGTGGTGATCGATCGAGCGGCCCGGGCGATCGGCGTACCCATCCTGGTCGGCGCCGTCCTACGCATTGGCGACGGGCACACCACGAATGCCGCGATCGTGTGGAACCCGCGCACCGGACCGGGTCAGCGTCACGACAAGCGCCCGATGCCCTTCGCCGAGTACATCCCCTACCGGGACTTCTTCCGGCTGTTCAGCCCGTATGTCGACCGCGCGGGCGACTTCGTCCCGGGCAACGGCGACAGCGCAGTAGACATCGGACCGGCCCGGGTCGGGGTAGCCATCTGCTCCGAGGTGATGTTCGACGATCTGGTCCGCCAAGGCGTGCGGTCCGGGGCCCAGCTGCTCGCCGTGCCCACCAATAACGCCACCTTCGGGTTCACCGAGATGACCTACCAGCAGCAGGCGATCTCGCGGGTCCGGGCGGTAGAGCACGGCCGGACCGTGCTGGTGGCTGCCACCAGCGGGGTCAGTGCCGTGATCGCCCCGAACGGCGTCGTCGAGCAGCAGACCAAACTGTTCACGCCGGACGCGCTGGTGGCGCGGGTTGCGCTGCGTTCCGGTACTACGCTGGCTACCCGGCTCGGCCCCGCGCCGGAGTGGGTGCTGGTCGCCCTGGGTTTGTTGGGCGTGGTAGCCGCCCTGGTGGTGCAAAGCAGAGCTAAGGCAGGCAGCGACGGGGACCCGTTGCCCCCCAAGGAGGACGTCGATGGCGGATCAGCGGGACGACGCAGACGCCGACGGCGCCGGCCTGACGATCGTGGTGATCCCGACCTACGACGAGCGGGACAGCCTGCCGACGGTCCTGCACCGGCTGCACGAGGCGGTACCTGACGCGCACGCGCTGGTGGTCGACGACGACAGTCCGGACGGCACGGGGCAGCTGGCCGCCGCCTTGGCCGCTACCGACAGCCGGGTGCATGTCCTGCATCGCCCCGCCAAGGCCGGTCTCGGTGCCGCCTACGTCGCCGGCTTCCGGTGGGCGCTGCAGCGCGGCTATGACGTCGTGGTGGAGATGGACGCCGACGGCTCACACGCCCCGGAGGATCTTCCCCGGATACTTGCCGCGCTGACCGACGACCCGCCAGGCACCGCCGCCGACGTCGTTCTGGGCTCCCGGTATGTGCCCGGCGGGCGGGTGGTCAACTGGGCGCGGTACCGCGAATGGATCTCCCGCGGCGGCAACTACTACTCACGAATGGCGCTGGGGGTGCGCATCCATGACGTCACCGGCGGATTCCGCGCCTACCGTCGCCAGGTGCTGGAGGATCTTGACCTCAGTACGGTCGCCTCGCAGGGCTACTGCTTCCAGGTCGACCTCGCCTGGCGCTCGGTTCTCGCCGGCTTCGCCGTGGTGGAGGTGCCGATCACATTCACCGAGCGGGAGCACGGCCAATCGAAGATGACCAGCGCTATTGTCCTGGAGGCGCTGTGGCGGGTGACCGTCTGGGGTGCGAAGCGCTACCTGCCGAACCTGCGCCGGCAGTCCGACACTGACTCGACGAGCAACGCCACGCAACCCAGCCAGCTTTGATTTCCCAGCTTCTCAGGCGGACCGAGAACGGCGACCACGCAGCTCAGTCAGTCGCTCGTCCAGCAGTTCTTCGAGCTGCTGGACGCTGCGCCGTTCCATGAGCATGTCCCAGTGCGTGCGCGGCGGCTTCATCTTCTTCGGCTCCGGCGCAATACCGTCAACCAGCGTGGCCTCGTTGCCGTGTAACCGGCACTCCCAGACCATCGGTGACTCGGCATCATCGGCGAATGACACAGTGAAGTCGTGGCCCTTGGGGCAGGCGTAAATCACTGATCGGCGAGGAGCAAGATCATGGTCACGGTCGGTCTCGTAACTGACTGTTCCGAGCCGGCTGCCACGAAGTACGCGATCGGCCATGGCGTCTCCTCTCTCCGGGCCAGAGACCGGGGGTCTCCGGATCCAGCCCATCGGGTGCAACGCCGAAGAAGGCCTCGACGTTCCCGGA
>JAICHZ010000276.1 GCA_025924655.1 Pseudonocardiaceae bacterium
CTCCTCACCGTTATCCAGAGCCAGCCGTAGGCGGTCAGGATCGGACTGCATAGGGTTCGTCATCGGGTCTCCACCCTCCAGTTCAGGGTTGGGGATCAAGGCCGAGGGCAGGTGCCTCCACACCCGTCCTCGGCCGCTTACTCAGTGCCGTGTAGGCCGCTCCATCACATCGGTCGGAAGCAGCCCGCAGAAGGTCCGCCAGCTAGTCCGTCTGCGGGCCGCGGAGCCGTCCGCTCCGACAGGACTGGTCCGCGTATGGTCCGCGGAGTGCTGTAAAAGGCTGGATTTCGCTGGACTGAGCGGGACTCCGAAGATCATCATCAGGGCGCCCGATTTTCGCGCTGACCAGGGAAAATCGGCTTTGCGGAGCGGGGGAGAGGCGACTGCTAAGGCCCGCTTAGGAAACCGATGCTCTATCCCCTGAGCTACGAGGGCTGACCTGCGGTCTTTCCGGGTCCGGAGCCTACCGTGCTGGCTCTGATCCGCGTCTGTCCGCGGGTTTGGCTGGGCCGCAGTGTCCACGGCTGGTGCCGCGGGCAGTGTCTCATGGTCGCGGTTGGCCGTGAGAGCGGCGGTGATCCGGTCATTGAGCAGGAGGTGTTCGGGACCGGTCGCACCGGTCGCGCCATTTTGCCACTGTGTATGACGCAGTGAAGGTGAAGCTTCCATCGGGCAGTCATTATGGTTTGTCGCTGGACATCCTGACCGCGGATGTGGGCCCGGTCAGGGGTTCGCCGATCGGTCCCGCCGTGCGCACATCAACGACCAGACCGTCAAAGACGAGCCACACGTTCCCTTCGGCGGTGTGCTGGTATCGGGTACTGGTTCGGCCGCTGCGTCGCCGACATCGACGCATTCACCGTGACCGCTCTGGATCACCGCCCGCAGTGACATACGCCGCTACCCGTTTGAGTGCTATTTGTCGGGTTCCTGGGACAGGCGTATCGTTCCCTCGCCGGTGCTGCCGACCGGTTTCGCGGCGCCTTCGCCGAGTAACCCGATAAAGCGCACTGGGGTAGGCGCGCGCTGGTCGCTGAGCATCTTCACGAACGGTACGGCGGCGATGAATAGTGCCAGCGGCGGCTCAAGCAGTCCTAGGGCGACTCCGGCGGCGATGCCGCCGAAAAAGCCCAACGACCGGGGCACGTCAATCTCGAGTGGGCCGGTGCGCACAACCATTCCATCCTCGGCATACTCTGCCATCTGCCACTCTCCTGACACGTGGTATCCGATTTCAGGAGTACCCGCTTCGCGGCATCGCCACGCAAGCGCGCGGGTAGATCGACGTGATGGAACATCGGTCACGCTCGGCAGCCTGTCCCAGGCTGTTGACGGTGAGGTGGATGCCATCGGCGCCGGTCGCCGACCGGGAGCGAGCGACGCAGCTGTCAGCCGGCCATCCGATCGATCATCGCCAAAAATTCGCGGGCATCGAGGCTGGCGCGGGTCGCGCCCACGCCGTCGAGCACGTCGAGTCGGGCGAACTGCTCGATGTTCTCCTTTTTCACCGTTCCGCCGTAGAGAACCTCCGGGTTGCTGACCTTGAGCCGACGCAGCAAATCCTTGAGGCCTGCGACCATCTCCGCGACATGCTCGGCGTCGGCCGCACGGTCGGCGCCAATGGCCCAAGCGGGTTCGTACACGACGAGTACGGCCTGCTGGCTGAGGTCGATGCGGGAGGTTCCTTGTCTCAACCGGTGCGCGGTCTGTGAGCGGGCACCGGCTCCCGGCTCGTCCTCGCCGACGAACAGGATCGGGGTCAGGCCTGCTTCCGCGACCGCCGCCACTTTTTTGGCGATCTGCTCGTCGGACTCGCCAGCAGCCCGCCGCTCGCTGTGTCCGACTAACACGTACTGCACCAGGCCGGTCAGCATCGCTGCTGAGATTTCGCCGGTATGGGCGCCGTCAGTGTCCCAGTGGCAGTTCTGTGCGCCCAGGAGCACCAGCCGCTCGTCGACTACGGCCCGCAAGGGCACCAACGACACGAACGGGGGGCAAATGATGATGGTGGGCAGCTGCTGCCCTCGAGAGGTCCGCTCCCGGAGGCCCTGCTGTACCGCCTGAACCAGGACCACCGCCTGGTCGACGGTGGTGTGCATCTTCCAGTTGGCGAGAAGGTAAATCACGGCCGTCGCCTATCCCGGGTCGCCGGTTGGCCGTGCCCGCACGCCGTCAGGCAGACGAGATGACGGGCTCGGGTTGTACCCAGCGGCGCTCGATGTCGGCGGTGCGAATAGCATCGAAGATCGCCTGCACGCGCAGGCCTTCCTCCAGCGATGGCTCGGGCGCGGCCCCCTCTCGGACCGCCGCCCAGAAGTTGCGGGCCACTCGCTTGAAGGCCTCGGCTGAGCTCGCGTCGAGTGGCCCCTCACTTTGCAGCTGCTGACCGGCGCGTCCCCACCAGACCCGCCGATCGCTGTCAAGTCTGACCGTCCCCTCGTCGCCGTGGATCTCGATGACGTCGCTGCGCCCGTGCCGTGCGGTGGCCACGAGGGTGACGACCCCCAGGCCGCCGCCGCGGAACCGGAGGAGCAGTGCGTAGGCATCCTCCGCCGTCACACGTCGCAGCTCGTCATCCTCCGCCCTGCGGACGGGCACGCCGACCTCCGTGGCGGCGGCCACGGCCTCCACGTCGGGGAAGATCTCCAGCAGCAGGTCGAGGTCGTGCACTCCGTACCCTTGGAGCCGACCGCCCCCGAGCTGGGCGTCGTGCACCCAGGTATGGGGACGTGATTCGGGGTCGGCATGGTCGGACTGGACCAGCGAGACCGACACCATTCGTGGCCGTCCCACGACCTCACGCGCCCGCTCGATGACCCGTCGGCGGGTCTGTTTCATCCGCAGCTCGTAATCGACCAGGCCGACCACACCGGCCGACCGGACCGCAGCCACGATGCGGCGAGCACCCTCGAGGTTGTCCGCCAAGGGCTTCTCACAGATGACGTGCAACCCTCGCTCGGCAGCGGCGACGGCAAACCGGACATGCGTCACCACAGGGGTGGCGACGTGTACTGCCTCCAGTCCGGGCACCGACAGTAGCTCGTCGAAATCGGCGGTACCCAGTCCCACACCAGCTTCCGTCGCCAGCTGCCGGGCCCGCTCCGGGCGCCATGACCACACCGCCACGGGCTCGAACTCGGCCAGCTCAGCGTAGACGGGCAGGGCGACTTTGCTCCCGTAGCCACCGCCCGCAACAGCAATCTTGATCGGTTTCTCCACGACGGGCCCCTCCGATCGAGGAAGCTACCGCAAAGCTGAACCCACTGACCCATTGTGTCCAGCTCGACGGCCTGGTGGGAACGGTTTGACGAGTGTTGCGCTGCTCAGGACGTGCCATCCTTGAACCTTCCGATGATCGGCTCAGCCTTGTCCTTGAGCTTCTCGATGATCGGCTCAGCCTTGTCCTTGACCTTCTCGACGAGCAGCTCAGCCTTCTCGTTGGCGTCCTCGGCAAGCGACCCGGTCTTGTCCAGGACCTTGTCGACGAGCGGCTCAGCCTCCGTGAGGATGTGATCTACTTGGTCCTCAGCCTTCTCCGCTGAAGTCATTGTGTTCGCCGCTCCCTTCGCTGCGGATCGAGATATCCAATCTCGGCACTCGGATAGGGGGATAGCGGGAGGTGATTGGCAGCTTAGTGCCCTACGCCGCTCCGTGGGAAGGATGGGCAACGGGGGCCGATCCGCGGCTGGGAGTACAACAGCCTCGCTGCCGAGCCGCCTTACCCGTCATTCGAAGCCGATTTGTCCCATATCAAGCGAAGTCAGACATTCCTCCCTCCGACCCGTGTCGTTGGGTCTGGGTCCAGATGATGGTGCCGTTTTGGCGCAGGGCCGGCGCGCGAGCGTCCTTGGAGCCGGACGCACGTTGGCGATCGTTCCGGCTCCCGAACTCAACAGCAGTGCTGTTGACCGGCCCAAGACAGCTCTGGTGTCGAGTTCGGGAGAAAGGGAGCTGTCAGGAAAATCGGTAGGACACGGTTACTCGAGGCCGGGAAGAAACCGAAGCAGGATCACTAGCCGAGCGTCGTTGACGATGCCGTAAATGATCCATCCCTTGTCATCACCGATCGGGATAGACCACTGGTCAAACTGTGGGTCGTATTGGTTGTCCGGATTGCTGGTGGGATTGTTCAGTAACTCCTGGATGCGCCGGTCGGCCAGTCGTCGGGTGTCCTCAGAAAGATTGGCGTACTGGCTGTCAGCCTCCGCAACTGACTTAAGCGTGTAGCGCGGCATCTACGACCGAACCCAACTCCCCTTTTCGTCCTGGTGCCAGGTGAGCAGTCCACCGAAGTCACCGACCTTCGCGCGCTCGATCTGCTCGCGTTCCTCGTCGGTGAGTGGGTTTGCGGCGATCATGGCCACGGCCTGCCAATGTGCCAGCACCGCCTGCGGCCCCGATAGATCAAGGTTTTCAGCGGCCAGCGCGAGCGCGGAGCGAAAGTCTGCCTCAAACTGCGCGCACCTCTCGGGCGCATGCGCGAGCAGGGCCGCCCGGATTGCCGGACCCGATCGCTCAGCCACCCCCGGCGGGTAAGCGGGTGTCTCGGTCGCGATGTGGCTGCGCTCGTTGCAACTCACAGTCAAGCAACGACGCTCGCTGCTGGCGGGACACGGTCGATGAACGACGCCGGCAGCGGCTCACACTCCCGGCGGGGCCGTGGCCGAGGAAGGTCCAGCGGGTCTCTCAGGCGTAGTCGCGCCTGTTGACAGCCACGCTGCCGGCACACCCTTCGACGCCGACGCTGCCAACGACGGGCGCATTGTCGCCGACCTCGTCGCCGAATGTGCCGGTACTCACGGCGAACCGTTCACACTCGCACTGTCCGGCCCCGCGGGTGGTCTATTCGCCGCCGGGACAGGCGGCGCGCAGGTGGAGCTGGACGCGATCGAGTTCTGCCGCATCCTGGCCGAGCGTGTGCACGGGGAGGGCGTCCTTCGCCATCCCCTACCACTCTGAGACCGCCTAACCCGAGCGCGCCATCGC
>JAICHZ010000277.1 GCA_025924655.1 Pseudonocardiaceae bacterium
ACCGGGTCCACGATCACCGCGAGGACGAACCCCGCACCCGGTGAGTAGCCGATCAGCCGGATCGCGCCGGTGCGACTCTTCGGATCGGGATCTCGCACGATCGCCCGTGGATCAGCGGCCGCTTCCAAAGTCCACTCCGGCTCGATGTTCAGTGCGCCCGGGTAGCGGTCGGAGCGGCGACGGATGTAGTCGGCATCCTCATCGTCCCACCACAACCTAGCCCGCCTACATTGTCACACACAGAATGACATACCTCGCGGCCCACTGAAACCCCAGCTCTTTGCCCGTACAGCCCGCCGCCGGGTGATGCATGATCAGGGCGCGTCGTGGAGCGTGAGGCGGGTGGTTAGTGCGCAAGTCCCCCCTCGGACACGCGCACTACCCCTACCGGCTGGTCGGATGGTCACGTTGACAGTTTTTGCACTGGCGTCGTAGACCATCTCCAGCCTGAGGGCGGAGTACAAGTCTTCTAAGCCAGCAGGGTCCGCCCGGTCGAGAGCTTGCCTACGTCGCCTAGTTCATTGATCATCACGGCGATGTCCGCATAACTCAGCACATGTCTCGCCGGTATCCGATCGAGATCAGCGTGGGCTGCCTGCCGTTCCTGTTCGGTCCTGTTGAGCGCATCGACGAGAGCCGCTGAATTCTCGCCAGCCTCGATCGCCTGTTGTAGGCTGTAGGCGGCGTAGGCGCTTTTCGGTGTCGAGCAGCTTATTCCGGGTTTGCTCCATTCGAGCGTTATCGCTGGTCGAGGAATCCGCAGCGGCCAGCTGCTCCACTGTTGCTGCCCGATGCTCGTTGTCGAACAGATCGCCAATCCACGCGTTGACCAGAGCAAGCACCGCTCGTTCTGGCAGGTACACGTTCTTTGGATGATCATCGAGGACCGGTGAGCCGGGTGCGAGGCTCCGGGACGTGCACCGGTAGTAGGTGCGCTCTTGTCGCGGCGTGCCCTCCATCCGTCTGCCGCAGTAGCCGCACCGGATGCGCCCCCTCAGGGGGTAGGGGCGCTTGGTCGCCTTCGGGCCGCGCTCAAGCTTCCGACGGGTTCCAATCCCCCAGCAGCCCAGCCCCGAGATCGTCGAAGCATCTGGACCTCGGTGAACTGCTCGACAGACACCACAGCTGGATGGGGCGGCCCGGGTGGCCATCAGCGCCGTGTGGTCCTCACTCGGCGCAGCCCGGTCGGTGACCGGTTCGTCCTGAAGGTGCCAACCCTGGCGGCATTGGGCCATCCGCAACCGACGGGCCTTGTCCGCACACGGCCGACACTGGTCTTCCCGGGTGGACCCGCAGGCCACCGGCACTACCTCGATCCGGCCGGTGCTGGTGTTGATCCGGCGCATGGCTGGTGGCCGGATGCAGACGCCGTGCTGCTCGGCCAGAGCCCGGGCGACATCAGCGCTGATCGGCAGCGCGGCCCGCTGCGCCCGGGTCATCTGCGCGACATCAACACCGGCGGGATCATTGGTGGTGGCCATCAGGCTTTCACCTGTCCGTCGGTGTGGGCGGTGTGCCGCAGCGCGGCCAGCGGACTGGTACTCGCGGTATCGGGTGCCAGCTCAGCGCTCAGATCACCAGGGGCGGCTGCGAGGCCGCCGTAGACCACGACCGCGGGCGAGGGTGCCCATCGGTGGCCAGAGTGGACGCTTCTCTGTGTGGGCGTTGTCCTGGAGATCGGGTGGGGGCTTGCGCCCGTCCTGGTCGTTGTGCGTATCCTCACGGGTATTCACTCCTGACTGGGTGGATGGCGCAGAAGCGGAACGGGTTGGTAGCTAGGAATCCGCTTTTGCGCCGGCAATCTCGTTCTCAGGAAATGAGCACAGATGTTCTCGCCACGTGACCTGCGCTCGTGGCTTTCCGGTTTACGTTATTGGTCTAGGACTGTTCGCCTGCTTTCTGTGGCAGCACCTCCGGGTCTTATCGGACAGCGACACACTCTCACCGAGCGCGCCAATCGCCAACAAAGCCAGCACATGCCTTGCCGGCACTGACCACGCGTATGCGTCCCATCCCACGCATATGGGCAGCTCACCAGCGCGCACAGCGATGCCCTCACATATGCCGCGCGCATACCCGCGGTTCGTCGAAAGAGTCGCGACTTCCACGCCGTGATAACCAGCATGACTAGACCGTGACGGCTGATCGCGTGGTGACCCCGGGTTGTTCGACGATGCTGACCTTGGTGACCTCCACGACCGGTCAACCATCGCGACCAGCTCACTTCCCCGCACCAGGCACACCGGTGCCCGAGTCTGCCTTCTGACGACCGTCGTTATCGGGCTTGAGTTGCGGCGCCCGAGAAACCACGACATCCACCCCCAGCGCTGATCTCCCACCGCATACCGGGTGTACCTCCTCCTGATCGGCGGCTAGCCAACCGTTGCGACTCGCCTACCCATAAAACGACGACACCCCTGCTTCCAGGGGATCCGCGAGCTAGTCCCGAGCTAGTCCGCTACTAGTCCCCCACTCCACCTCCACAGCCACGTCGACCAGCTGCCTGGCAACGCCCGAACCGATGCCACCCGGGATCCGCTGGTTATCCTGCTGGGCGAAACCAAGGCATTGATCGACTATGAATTCGCCCGGCCGACCGGAAAACTGTCTACGCCTGGCGGCCGTGCTCGCGCGGGACGGACCGGCGGGCGGTGGTGGTCGGTGCGCGGCAAGGGCAGCGAGTCCGTCGGCGCCGTGGTCTCGTGCTGATCTCAGGGGCCCCGGTATAAACGCCTGTTCGGGCTGTGAGCTACGTGCCATTCGTGACCAGGCCCTAGGCGAGGCTAGACGCGCACCAGCAGGGCCCCCGGATCGATGCGCATCCGCAACCCCTTTACTTCGCCCACCGGGTCGCCGTCGAGTTGGGCCTGTTGTGGAGCCTCCGCGCTGATGATGACGGTGCGGCCTTGCCAGTGCTGCACTATCCGGTGGCCACCGCGGCGGCGGCTGGGTACTCGGGTGCTCACCGCCAGCCATCCGAAGATGCTTTTTGGCCCGATGGACACGACATCCAGCAGCCCGTCGTCCATCTTGGCTGCGGGCATCAGCACCAGTCCGGCGAGAAGCTTGCCGCAGTTGCCGACTACCACCGTGCGGACTCGACGGGGCGGGTCGACCCGACCATCCACGGCAAGGGTGATCGAAGCCCGCGGCCCCGTCAGCGCGCGCGCTCCGGAGACGAAATACGCCAGCGGGCCCAGCCGGGCCTTCAACTCGTGGGATGCGCCAGCCATGATTTCCGCATCGAAGCCCACCCCGGCCATCACCATAAACACCTGCTCTTCGGCACGGTCATCGATGAGCACCCAACCGACGTCGACCGCACGGTTTGTCCCGCACAACGCAATCCGGGTCGCTTTGGCCGGATCACCTGACCCAATGGCGAGATTGCGGGCCAGCAGGTTGGCCGTACCCATGGGCACCAGACCCAGCGGGGTGCCCGAGCCGGCGAGGACTCGCGCCACGTGGCGGGCGGTGCCGTCTCCGCCGCAGGCGAGCACCACATCGGCGCCGGCGGCTAGTGCGATTCTGGCCTGACCGCCACCCGGGTCCTCAATGGTGGTCTGCAGCCACAGCGGTGGCTTCCACTCCAAGTCCGTGCACACCCTGGCGATCTGGGCGTGTAACTGTGCGAGGTCATCGACGTGAATCGGGTTGACCACCACTGCCGGCAACGGGAAGTCGGGTAGGGAGCGAGGCGCCGGCTCGGGTTCCACAGACACTGAACATACTCTTTGGGATGGGCTCTACCCGACGCGTCAGAAGGGGGCTCGGGCGCCCGACACGGCGCGAGGTTTAGCCGACCCTGTCTGTGGCCACCGCACACGAGGGGACGTCTTTGGTGGCCATGACTTCCACATGATATATGCCACGCCCAGTCCAATCGCACCACCGGCGAACACGTCGCTCACGTGATGTTTTCCGCTGTGGATCAGGGACCCGCTGGCTGCGGTCGCGGTGCCTGCGAGTGGAATCGCCAACCGGGGTAACTCCTGAACCACGCCGAAGACAAAGGCGAGGTTCGACGCGGTATGACCCGAGGGAAACGACGATGTGACCGGGGTGATTCGGCCGTCGCCGGCGCCGTGAGGTCGGCGCCGGTAGACGAGGGGCTTGATAACGATGTTGGCGATGAAGGCCGCGACGAGGTAACACACGCTGCCTCGCAGGGCCGCGTGCTGCCCCCTTGTTCCACCCTTAACGGCGAGCGCAGTGGCAACACCACCCCAAATCAGCGGCTGCTCAGCGATCCAGGCAGCACGGGCGAGCCAAGGGGCAAGAGTTGCCATGTTCTGCGCCCTCCTCGTTGAGCGAAGATCGTGGTCGGGAGAATCGACGCGGAGGAAGCGCCTGCGTGGGGTAGGACACATACGCTACCTCAATGCCGCACTCGGCCAACTGCGCGAGCAGCTGGTGCCGAATATGTACCGAGGTTCCGGACGAAGGTAATACCGGTGATGCCGAAGGTGTGGTCCGGGCTCGCGTGCTGGTGGGCCAAGGAGATGATCGCTGACGGCACGTCGATCATGGCTGCGGGCTCACTGTGCTGGAGTGCCGGTCGGTCCCGTCGTGATGTTCGCTTTGATCACGCTGGAAACCAATTCTCGCGGCTCTTCGAAGTAGTCCATTACGATGATTCCGATGCGCCCTGGTGGGGATTCGGCGAGATAATCGTTAAGCTGCGGGTTTATTTTCTTCGAGTAGCCGTGCGCGGTCAGCCCGACAGCGCTGGAAAACGATATGTACAACTCGTTTGGATCACCGTTCCTGGCCCTTTCTATGTGCTCAACGACGTAGTCGAACTTTTCTTCATCTCCGGGATTCTGATAGCGATCCTCGATATTGTAGAATGGAGGTGCCGCGCTTCTGAAGCACTGGTTTTCCGGCCAGTAGGAGAGGTCGAATCCAACGTCTTGGCTGCCTTCGAATCTGCGTAACAAGACGATCTTACCGCGAACGTCTCCCAGCGTTGTTTCGGATGTGAGC
>JAICHZ010000278.1 GCA_025924655.1 Pseudonocardiaceae bacterium
GCCGGACTGCAACGCCCTCGGCGAAGAGCCAGGTGTTCCAGCGGGAGCGGTCCTGCTCGGCCAGGGGGACCAGGCTGCCGTCGCGCCGGGTCCGCGCCGGTCGCCGAGCGTGGTGCAGCAGCATCAACGCCAGCAGCCCCGCGGTCTCCTCGTCATCGGTCATCGATGCCAACTGCCGGGTGAGCCGGATCGCCTCGGCCGCCAGGTCGACGTCGCCGGTGTAGCCCTCGTTGAAGACTAGGTAGAGCACCCGTAGCACCGTCGCCAGGTCGCCTGGTTCCTCGAACCGCACGTCACCGACCGTGCGTTTGGCTCGGCTGATCCGCTGCGCCATTGTCGCCTCCGGCACGAGATAGGCCTGGGCGATCTGCCGGGTGGTCAAGCCACCGACGGCGCGCAGCGTGAGGGCCACCGCCGACGCCGGGGTCAGCGACGGATGGGCGCACAGGAAGAAGAGCTGCAACGTGTCGTCTGCGGTCTCGGCCAGTCCGGGCGGCGGCTCGGCCTCGACCCGCTGCTCCCGGTCGCGACGCGAGACCTCGGAGCGGCGGGCGTCGAGGAACTTGCGCCAGGCAACCGTGACCAGCCAGCCCTTCGGGTCGGCGGGCTGCCGGTCCGGCCAGGTCAGCGCGGCCTGGATGAGTGCTTCCTGCACGGCGTCCTCGGCCGTCGCGAAGTCAACTCCGCGATGCACGAGGACGCCGATCACCGCGGGAGTCAGCTCCCGCAGCAGCAGTTCGTCCATCACTTGATCTGCCTGGCCGGTCCGGTCACTCGGTGACCGTCGGCGGTGCGCTCAGGAACGGGCGCAGCTCGAGCCACTCGTGGATCGGCTTGCCGCCGGCTCCGGGGGCTGCCGACAACTCGCCGGCGAGCGCGAGCGCCCGCTCGTAGGTGTCGACGTCGATCACCATCCAGCCGGCGATCAGGTCCTTGGTCTCCGCGAAGGGCCCGTCGGTGACCGGCGGTCGGCCCTCCCCGTCGTACCGGACGAACGTGCCCTCGGGCGACAGAGCCTGGCCCTCGACGTACTCACCGGTGCCCTCGAGCCGGGCGGCGAAGTCGGCCATGTACTGACAGTGGTCCTCGACCTCCTCGGGGGTCCATTGGTCCATCGGGACGGCGTTGACGGCCTCGGGGGCGCCGCGGTAGTGCTTGAGAAGCAGGTACTTCATGCTGGGTCTCCTTTCAGTGGTGCGGCCACCGTGGCCGCATCTGCCCCTGGGACGGAGCCGCCAGGCCGGTCTCGACATCCTCGCCACATCTTCTTCGACAACCTCCTGACGCAGCACAGTCCGAGCCACCCATCAATCCCCTTACGGGGCGGTGAGGTCGAGGCGGGTGTTCATGTCGAGCCGGAACCGGCCGTGATGGGAGTCCAGAACAGCGAACTCAGCCCGCGCCGCTCGTCGGCATCCATCCGGTCGTGAAACGCCGGTGTATCCAGGACGGTTTGCACGAGCAGGGTGTGACGTGCACCAACGCCGGCTGGAGCAGGTGCAGGGCGAGCATGACCGCCGCCTGGTTCCCGGGCTCGGGCAACGCCGTGAGCTTCGGGACACTGATCCACGGCTCGCCGCGGCGGATGGTGATCGCCACCCCGCCGGCGGTGCCGTTCACCAGAGCCGTGTCCAGGCCGGCCAGTGCGGTGGTCACCCGCTCGCGCAGGCCGGTGATGAACGCGGCCGTCCACACCGGCATAGCGGGCCTGCAGCGCCAACGCCTGCATCACCGGCCGGTAAGCGGTGTTGTGGCAACCGAACTCCAGGCGGCAGCATCCGCCGGTAGTGGTTGGAGCACGAGCCACGCAGCACCGTGCGGACCCTCGCTTGAAAGGCGTGCTCGTTGGCCTTGGCCTCCACGACTCGATCAGCTCCTCCGGCGAGCACTCGCGGCGCATGGCGCCGCACCGTAGAGGTCACCGTCCCAGGTCGGCCTCCCGGCCCCACCACTTTGCACTTCAGGCTTGAGGTGTTCCGGCGATCAAGTGAGCTGCGTGCTGGATGGTTCGAGATGGCGGTAGATCGTCTTGCGGGAGACGTGGAAGATTTCGGCGATTTCGGCGACGGTGTATATCGGCGTTTGCCGTCGGCGCTCTTCTCGTCATACATCTGCTGGGCCACGGTGGCCTGTCGGGCGGTGAGGTTAGGGCGGTCACCCTCGCCCCGACCGGATCCGGGATCACCTGTGTGCACCGCGCCGCCAGTTCTCCAGCGCGGCCCTATCACCTCGGACGTGCAGGTCATCGGCGGAGCGGCGGTTCCACAGCATCAGGAACAGCTCGCCTGCGGTGGCCTGGATTTCCGCGTCCCGTGGACCCGTAGATGTCGCGCCACGGCCCGAGGTGGGCGCATCAGCGCTGAGCCGAATCCACCATCGCCCGCCGGTATCGGTGGCATGCAGGGCGATTGTGATGGCGACGTCAGCTCGCAAGGTTGCCGATGATGTTGAAGGTGAACGCGGCGTCGCGGTCGGCGAAGGCCGTGTCACCCGCGCCGACGCGGGCGATGGTACCGCCCATGTGATGCAGGTGGTACTCGCTGGACAGCGACGGCCGGGCACGGATCCCCTCGACGATCGCCTCGACCATGACGTCGGGGCAGCCGGTGGTATGCCCTCCTTTGAAGTAATAGCGACGCCCGGCGGGGACCCCGGCGTCGAACATCATCTGAAAAGCGGTATAAGGCATCGAACCGAACAGATCCGCAGCCGGGTTCAGCGCGCAGATCGAGTCCAGCAGCCGCTGCGCGTCCGCCGGCTTGCCGCAGTGGCAGCCCAGAATGCCCACAACGGGTTGGTTACGGAGCTCGACCGGGATGAACTCCTCCTCCGGGGCGGTGAAGAAGCCCAACAGAGTGGAGAACTCATCTGCCAGCCCGGCGACGTAGTCGCGGTAGAAGCCGGCGACCTCGACCGCGCGATCCAGCGAGAACACCACCATCCTCAGAGGAGTCATGGACGAGCAGCTCACCTGCCTCGATACGCGCGGCGAGTTCAGGATCCAGGAGGAGGACCCCGTCGAGCGCAAGAACATGCGGCACGACGTTGTCGGCGAAGGCAGTCAGCCGGCTCGTGTCGGCAAAGTCCGCGACCCCGGCTGCTTCGAGGTCCGCGCAGGTCAGCTGCGCGCGCTGGGTGAGCCGGCTTCGGTCACCGACCATTTCGACTTGTTCACCGATCTAACAATTACACCGTGCGACAGTTATTGGTACCATGGTGCCCATGGCGCTCAATATCAAGGACCCCGAGACCGAACGGCTCGCCGGTGAGGTCGCGGCGTTGGCCGGCGAGACCAAGACTGGGGCGGTGCGCCGCGCTCTTCGAGAGCGGCTCGACCGGCTTCGCGCGTCGGCGAAGGCGGACGATCCGGTGGATCGGTTGCACCGCTTCCTTGTCGACGAGGTGTGGCCGCAGGTCTCGGTGGAAGTGCGCGGCGGGCTGAGCAAGCGGGAACGCGAAGCCATTCTCGGCTACGGCCCGGAGGGCGTGTGATCGTCGACAGTTCGGCACTGGTGGCGATTGTCTTGATGGAGCCGGAGTACCAGATGCTCGTGGAATACCTCGCGAGAGCGCCCGTCGTCGGAGTCGGCGCACCCACACTGGCTGAGACCGGCATCGTGCTCACCGCCCGCCTTGGGGTCGCGGGTAGGTCGCTGCTGGCGCGACTGCTGTATGAGGCTGGGGCCGAGACCATCCCGTACACGGCTGCGCACTGGCCGATCGCTGTCGAGGCATTCACCCGCTATGGCAAAGGACGCCACCCCGCTGCACTGAACTTCGGGGACTGCTTGACCTACGCGACCTGCCGAGTCGCGGGACGCCCGCTGCTGTGCACCGGAGACGACTTCCCACAGACGGATCTAGACGTGGTTGTTCCGCCCGAGCGCCACCTAGCGAGCCCGGACTGATGTGCGCAGCCGTCACAGCACTCCGGCGCGGCGCCAGAGCAGCTTTCCGGGGCCGGCGATGAGCCCCACCTCGTTGAAAAACTTGATCACCTTATGGGCGGCGAACTGCTTGGTCTCGCGCCAGTGCGGGTTCGCGGCCGCCGCTGCGACCGCCTCCTTGACGTCCAGACCGACTGCCGCGTACACCTTTGGGTCGATCAGGCTGATGGTGGCGCAGTAGACCACTATGGCGAGGACCAAGCGGCTGTATGCCCGGCCCAGCCGGCCCAGCCGGGGCCACTGCCGGTACGTCTCGTCGCGGGCGTAGCGGATGTGGCGGGCCTCCTCGACGACGTGGATCCACGAAACCTTCTGGACGATCGGCTGCAGCGACTCATCCGCCATCTGCTCGCGCTGCAAGGCGTCGAGGATCTCCTCGACGTAGATCGTCCCCGCGAAGGTCAGAGTGCCGTTGGAGGTCGTCTTGAACAACCGTCCGAGCTGGTGGACGAGCCAACCGGGGCGATACTCCGAGCCACCGAACTTCTCCGCAGCCCGGGAGAACATCACCGAGTGCCGGCACTCGTCGGCGATCTCGGTCCACCCGTACCGGGCGTGCGCACTGCCCGTGGGACGGTCATAGATGTGCCGAACGAGCATCTGCATGAGGATGGTCTCGAACCAGATACCGACGCTGTAAAGGCTCGCCAACTCGTGCTTGGTCAGCTCGATGCGCTGCTCCTCGCTCATCCGATCCCATAGCGGCGTGCCGTAGAGGGAGCTGCGCCGCGGGTCGAAGAAGTAACGGTCCGGCGCGAGCGGTGCGTCCCAGTCGATTTCGACGGCCGGGTCGTAGGAATGCTTGGCCGAGGTCCGCAGCAGCCGCTGTGCGGTGAGTTCGCGGTCGGGGACTTGACTGGTCGTCGCGTCAGCTGCGCTAGCCGTGGACATCTGCGGCCTCCTTGACAAGCGGGGGAACTCCACCGGAAGCGGGTCACCTCTAAGATAACTGACTAGTCAGTTATCAGCAAGCGGAAGCCACTCACCTCGGCGAATGCGGTCCAGCCCCAGCCATCCGAAGTCCACCGCCCGC
>JAICHZ010000279.1 GCA_025924655.1 Pseudonocardiaceae bacterium
GGCCGCTTGCTACGATCACTCACGAAGTGCCCGTTCTGTGAGGGGTTCTGGACTCTCGACAAGCCCAATTCTCCCTTACAGGACAGGCACTCCCTCGCTTCTCAACCCCGTGTCACCCGACCCCGCGTGAAACACGCAGGCTAGTGCACCAGGGCAAGGTCCGCTACCTCGGCTCCTCGTCCTACTCCGGCTCGCAGATCGTCGAGGCCCAGTGGGTGGCGCGTAAGCGGAACCTGCAGCGGTTCGTCACCGAACAACCGCCGTACTCACTGCTGGTGCGCGGCATCGAGGAAGACGTCCTCCCCACCGCCCAACGCCACGGCATGGGCACCCTCACCTACAGCCCCCTGGCTGGGGGCTGGCTCTCGGGCCGGTGGCGCAAAGACTCCGCCTCCGCCCCCACCTCCTCCGCGCGGCCACCCGCTCGGTTCGACATGTCCACCCCCGGCAACCAGCGCAAGCTCGACGCCGTCGAAGACCTCGCCGTATTGGCCGAACAGGCCGGCCTCTCGGTGATCGAAATGGCCGTCGCCTTCGTCATCAACCACCCCGGTGTCACTTCCGCGATCATCGGCCCGCGCACCATGGAGCAGCTCGACGCGTTCCTGCCCGCAGCCGATATCACCCTCAGCACCGACGTGCTCGACCGAATCGACGAAATCGTCGCCCCTGGCGTCACCGTCAACCCCATCGACAACAGCTACGGCGACCACGAGCTCCTGCCCGACCAGCGGCGCCGCTGAACCCGCACCTCTCGAAAGGAACCCTTACTGTGCAGACCCTCACACTCAACAACGGCATCGAGATGCCGGCCCTCGGCCTCGGCGTCTTCCAGACACCCCCAGACGAAACCCGGGCCGCCGTCGCATCCGCTCTCGACCTCGGCTACCGGCACATCGACACCGCCGCGGCATATGGCAACGAGCGCGAAGTCGGCGAAGCGATCCGCGACTCGGGCATCGCTCGCGACGAGATCTTCATCGAGACCAAGGTCTGGATCAGTGACTATGGCTACGACGAGACGCTGCACGCCTTCGACAAGAGCGCCGGCAAACTCGGCGTCGACCAGATCGACTTGCTGATCCTCCACCAGGCACTGCCCGGCGACTTCGGCAAGACCCTCGAGGCCTACCGCGCACTCGAGACACTCCTCGCCAACGGCAAGGTCCGAGCCATCGGCGTCAGCAACTTCATGGTCGACCACCTCCGTACCCTGCTCGACACTGCCAGCGTCGTACCAGCCGTCAACCAACTCGAGATCCACCCCTACTACCAGCAGCGAGGGGTCCAAGACCTCGACACCGAACACGGCATCCTCAACCAGGCCTGGTCGCCGATCGGGAGCAATGATCAGAACCTGTGGATGGCTCTCGGCGAGGTGACGTGAAGGTGGCGCACCTCCCGAGCAAGATCTGAAGCCCTTGCAAGTTCTGATCAGGGTCGGCGTTGGCGCGCCGGCTCGGGAAGGTACGCCCGATGCTCAAGGTAGTCGAAACCGAGAACGAGGCCAACGCACACGCCCCGGCTGGGGTCGGCGGGTCGCTGCTCGACGAGCTGGCTCGCGACGGCGCGAGGCAGATGCTGGCCGCGGCGTTGCTGGCCGAGGTCGCCGCCTACGTCGAGGCACACGCTGAGGAGGTCGACGAGGACGGGCACCGGCTGGTGGTCCGCAACGGCTTCCACGAGCCGCGGGAGGTCGCCACTGCAGCGGGTGCGGTGCCGGTACTCCAGCCGCGGGTCAATGACAAGCGCACCGACGCCGAGACCGGTGAGCGGTGTCGGTTCTCTTCGGCGATCCTGCCGGCCTGGGCGCGGAAGTCGCCGCAGGTCGCCGAGGTGCTGCCGCTGCTGTACCTGCACGGGCTCTCCAGCGGTGACTTCGTGCCGGCGCTCGAGCAGTTCCTGGGCTCGGCGGCTGGCCTGTCGGCCAAGACGATCACCCGGCTCACCGAGCAGTGGCAAGGCGAGGCGGCCGCGTTCAACAAGCGCTCGCTGGCCGACACCGACTACGTCTACTGCTGGGTCGACGGGATCCACCTCAAGGTGCGCCTGGAGCAGGACAAGGTGTGCCTGCTGGTGATGATCGGGGTACGTGCCGACGGCACCAAGGAACTGGTCGCGCTCGACGACGGTCACAGGGAGTCGACCGAGTCCTGGCTCGACCTGCTCCGCTCGTGCAAGCGGCGCGGGATGCGGGCGCCGGTGCTCGCCGTGGGTGACGGGGCGCTCGGGTTCTGGTCCGCGGTGCGCGAGGTGTTCCCCGAGACCCGCGAGCAGCGCTGCTGGTTCCACAAGATCGCCAACGTGCTCAACGCGCTCCCGAAGTCCGCCCAGCCGGGCGCCAAGGCCGCGCTCGCAGAGATCTGGAACGCCGAGGACAAGGAGCACGCCGAAGCCGCCGCGAAGGCGTTCGCCGCCGACTACGGCGTCAAGTGGCCCAAGGCCGCCGCGAAGATCACCGAGGACCTCGACGTGCTGCTCGCCTTCTACGACTACCCGGCCGAGCACTGGGTCCACCTGCGCACCACGAACCCGATCGAGTCCACCTTCGCCACCGTTCGGCTGCGGCAGCGCGTCACCAAGGGCCCCGGTTCCCGCGCCGCGGGCGTCGCGATGGCCTTCAAGCTCATCGAGTCCGCCCAGAACCGGTGGCGCGCGGTCAATGCGCCGCACCTGGTCGCCCTCGTCCGAGCCGGAGCCCAGTTCAAGAAGGGCAAACTCGTCGAGCGGACCGACGAACCAGCCACCGAATCAGGAGGTGATCAACAAGTCGCATGACACGTCGATCCACAGGTCTTGACAATTCCTCGCCGATCGGTGGCATCACCTTCTATCGCGATAGTGGCCACAGCAGCGCCCTGGAGAACCCAGTGATCGGCCGAATTGCTCAGACATACGGCAAGTCACCGGCGCAGGTCATGCTCCGCTGGGGCATCCAGCACGGCCGCTCCGTGATCCCGAAGTCCACCAAGCCCTCCCGGATCGCGGAGAACCTCGACGTCTTCGACTTCCAGCTCGACGACGAGGAGATCGCCGCCATCGACGCCCTCGAGACCGGAAGGCGCGGTGGGCCCGAGCCTGAAGACATCACCCTGGACAAGATGGGCATGCCCATCCCCGAAGCCTGACGACAGGGCGGCCACGCGATCACGCCACTCGCCATCCCGCCTCGCTTGGCGTCTGCCCTTCAACCGCCACCCATCGTTCATGCGAGAGGAACATCGTGAAGTACGTGAAGAGCGGCGGCGAGACCGCCGCCGGCCCCATCGACTGGTTCACCGGGACCGTCTACATCGACGGCATCCAGAGCCCTAACGAGGACTCGTCTCTCAGTTGTGCCCACGTCCGGTTCACCCCTGGCGCCCGGACCGTCTGGCACACCCACCCGAAAGGTCAGACCCTGTACGTCACCGACGGCATCGGCTACGTCGGCAGCCGAGGCGGCGAAGTGCAGGAGATTCGCCCCGGTGATGTGGTCTTCATCGAACCCGGCGAGGAGCACTGGCACGGAGCCACCCGCGACCGCTTCATGGCTCATCTGGCCCTCAACGAGGCCGACGACCAAGGTCAGGTCGTCACGTGGCTCGAACCCGTGACCGACGAGGACTACCTGAGCTGAACATTCGTCGGAGCCGACTGCAGGCGCGCGATCGCATCCCGGCGAGCGGCCCTCCGCGCCTTGCGGCCGGTCGCCTGTCCGACAAGGCGGCGGGCCGAGGAGTGGTGGCCGCCTCAGGGCGATTCGATCGAGGTCCACTTAGGGACGGGATACCCGGACTCTGCATATTCGGACCCTGGCCGGACCGTCACGAACGGGACTGCATCGAGCACGGCCCGCCGGAGGTCCGATCTTCCCAATCGGCAGACGTGGCAGGGCAGCGCTGGTCGCGTGCCGCCATGACGACACCCCCACCGCAACCCGCACGCATCCAGTTCACCCGCGCGACTGCCGGTCCGCCGGCACCCTCTTTCAGCAACGACGACTCGGATTCGTCTGACCAGGTCACGGCCGCCGCGCTGTCGGCGCTGATCCCCGAGTGGCAGCTCGCCCTGCGCGCGGAAAACAAGGCGCCCGGCACGATCGCGGTCTACACCGACGGCGCCCGGCGCTACCTGACCTGGTGCCAGCGCACTGCGACCGCGCCGATGATCAGGACGACGCTGCAGACCTGGATGGCGCACCTGCTCGACGCCGGCAGCGCGCCCGGGACTGTGCGGACCCGGCACCAAGCGGTGCGCCGCTTCACCGTCTGGGTCATCGCCACCGGGATGGTGCAGGCCGACCCGTTCCACCACCGCCGCGATGAGGCCATCATCCGGCTGATGATGGAGACCGGCATCCGCGCCGGGGAGCTCACTGCGCTGCACACCGACGACCTCGACCTGCACGCCGGCCGGATCACCGTCCGGTTCGGCAAAGGTGGCCGAAGCCGGACCATCCCCGTCGGCCCCGCCACCGTCCAGGCCATCCGCGACTACCTCGACCTACGACGTCAGCACCCAGCAGCTGAGGAGGCAACGCTGTGGCTCGGGACCCGCGGCACCGGCTTCGGGTACGACGGCCTCGGCAAGGCACTGCGCCGCCGCGCCGCCCTCGCCGGCATCAAGGGCTTCCACCCACACAAGTTCCGCCACACCGCAGCCCACCGCTGGCTCGCCGCGGGCGGATCCGAGTCCGGACTCATGGCCATGGCCGGCTGGACCCGCACCGACATGCTCGTCCGTTACACGCGAGCCACCGCCGCCGAACGTGCCGCCGACGAAGCCGCGCGGCTCAACCTCGGTGACCTCCATACGCAACCGCCCGGCTGATGGTCGCGGCTAGCCTCCCTCTTTCACGCGGCGACGTGATCGTGGTCTTGGCGGCACGACGGCGGCACGAGTGGGGCTGTGGGCGCGGTTGCTGGTGTGGGGGCATGGCCGTGGGCCCGGCTGTCGCGTCGGGTGGGCGTGGTCCCA
>JAICHZ010000280.1 GCA_025924655.1 Pseudonocardiaceae bacterium
CTGCAAGACCACCTCACCTTGCGCGCCAGGATCGAACAGCCTCTGCAAAGAGTCGCCGATGGTGAGGGGGTCGTCCACGGTGCGGTTGAGATCGGTCACCGCCGGGGGCTGGCCAGCGTGTTCGGCCCGGTTTGCGTGGAGTGAGTGTGATCACCTGAGTTGGCCCCGGTTGGGACGCGGATCGTCGCGAATTCTGGCCCCGCCTGGGTGGTGATCGCGCTGGTGGTGGGGCAGCGTGTCGTCACGAATATTGGCCCCACCCCGGTTCGGATCTTCACGTCGGTTGTCGTTGGCGTGGAGGTCGGGAATGGCGTGGTCCAGAGTGGAACTGTTCGAGCAGATCAGGCGTGACCGGCGGGTTGAGGATCTTTCGATCCGCGAGCTCGCGGACAAGCATCCGGTGCACCGGCGCACGGTGCGGCAGGCGTTGGCCAACGCGGTTCCTCCACCCCGCAAGACGTATCCGCGGCGACCGCGCCCGGCGATCGAGGCGTACGTCGAGATCATCGACGACTGGCTGGTCAAGGACCAGATGGTGCCGCGTAAGCAGCGGCACACGGCGCGTCGGGTCTGGCAGCGTCTGGTGGTCGAGCACGGCGCGACGCTGGCTGAGGTGACCGTGTCGCGTTACGTCGCGCGGCGCAAGGTCGAGCTCGGCCTGGACCGGGTGGAGGTGAGGGTGCCGCAGGCTCATGAACCGGGTGCCGAGGCAGAGGTCGACTTCGGTGAGTTCTATGCAACCGTCGCCGGGGTCTGGATGAAGCTGTGGATGTTCGTGATGCGGCTGTCGTGCTCGGGCAAGGCGTTCCATGTCGCGTTCGCGACCCAGGCCCAGGAGGCGTTCTTGGAGGGACACGTCCGCGCGTTCGCGTACTTCGGCGGGGTGCCTGGCCGGATCCGCTATGACAACCTCAAACCGGCGGTGGTGCGGGTGCTGCGGGGCCGGGACCGAGCCGAGTCCGAGCGGTTCATCGCGCTGCGCAGCCACTACGGCTATGACCCGTTCTACTGCCGCCCCGGCATCGAGGGGGCGCACGAGAAGGGCGGCGTGGAGGGCGAGATCGGCCGGTTCCGCCGCACTCACCTGGTGCCGGTCCCGAACGTCGCGTCGCTGGCCGAGTTGAACGCGTTGATCACCGCCGGTGACGCCACCGACGACGAACGAGTGATCACCGGTCGGCCGGTCACCGTGGCCGCGGCGTTCGCCGCCGAGCTGCCCGAGCTGGCCCCGCTGCCCGACGAGCCGTTCGACCCCGCCCGGCTGCTCACCGCGCGGGTCGACAACCGGGCCCGGGTGTCGGTGCGGCAGTGCTACTACTCGGTGCCGGTCCGCTTCGCCGCACGACGTCTGCCGCTGCGGCTGTCCGCCACCACGGTGGAGATCCTGGACGGCGGCACGGTGGTGGCCCGGCACGAACGCGCCGTGGGCCGCTACGTCGAGGTGCTGACCTTGGACCACTACCTGGAGGTGCTGAAGATCAAACCCGGTGCGTTACCGGGTGCGACCGCGCTGGCGCAGGCCAAGGCGTGCGGCGCGTTCACCGCAACGCATCAGGCCTACTGGGACGCCGCCCGCCGCAAGTGCGGCGACAAGGCCGGCACCGTGGCGTTGACCGAGGTTCTGCTCGCCCACCGGACCCTGCCCGCGGCGGCGTTGATCCTCGCGATGGACAGAGCCGTCGACGCCGGGATCGTGGACCCGCAGGTGGTGCTCATCGACGCCCGCCGGGCCGCAGAGGGCCGGCTCGCGCCGGTGATCCCGATCGGGGCGCTGGCCCACTACGACCGGCCCGCCCCATCGCTGGGCGGCTACGACGATCTGCTCCCCGGCCAGCACGCCGGCCAGCACGCCGGCCAGCTCATCGGGAGCCGGCCATGAGCGCGCCGACCAAGACCAGCGACACCGCGGCGCAGGCCGCGATCGGCGCCGCGGCCCGGGAGCTGCACCTGCCCACCATCCGTGATGAAGCCACCCGGCTGGCCGAGATCGCCGTCCGGGAGCGGCAGACCCACCTGGGCTTTCTCGCCGAGGTGCTCACCGCCGAGGTCGACGACCGCGCCGACCGGCGCCGGGCCCGACGCATCGGTGAGGCCAAGTTCCCACGCCTCAAACGACTGGCCGAGTTCAACCTCGACGTCGTGCCCAGCATCACTCCGGCACAGCTCGCGGCCCTGGCCGCCGGCGGCTGGATCGACGCCGGAGAACCGGTGGTCCTGCTCGGCGACTCCGGCACCGGCAAGACCCACCTCCTCATCGGGCTCGGGCTGGCCGCCTGCGAGCAAGGCCGCCGGGTCCGCTACGTCACCTGCGCCCAACTGGTCAATGAACTCGTCGAGGCCGCCGACGACCGGCAACTGTCCCGCCTGGTCGGCCGCTACGCCCGCCTGGACCTGCTGCTGCTCGACGAACTGGGCTACGTCGGAATCGACTCGCGAGGTGCCGAGCTGCTGTTCCAGATCATCACCGAACGCGAGGAACGCGCCAGCATCGGCATCGGCACCAACCTCCCGTTCAGCGAATGGGGAACCATCGTGGCCGACCCACGCCTGGTCGCCGCGATCGTCGACCGGATCACCTTCAACGCGCACATCCTCGAGACCGGCACCCAGTCCTACCGGCTACGCACCAGCAAGACCACCACCCGGCGCAAGCCGGCCCGCTGACCGGGAGGTCACGATCATGCCCCACACCAGCCTGGACACCAGCGACGCCGCCGAGCTCGCCGAGATGCTGCAGTTCCTCAGCGACTGGCTCGCCGCCGACCCCCCACACCTCGACGCCTCACTGACCCGCTTCGTCGGCCACCCAGCCCACGACACCAGCCAGTTGCAAGCCGACCTGCACCGCTTCGCCTTCCTCCTCGGCGCCGACAACGGTGACCACCTCTTCGGCGACCAGCCCACCCGATAGCCCACGACTGGCGCGTTACGAAATGAGCCGACCCGACTGCGAACAGTGCGGACAGCAACTACCCCGACCACTACCCGCCGGCCGCCCGATGACCTACTGCTCCCCAGCCTGCCGACAAAAGGCCTACCGAGCACGCGGCGGCCACGCATCCGGCACCACCGGCGCCCAGCGCCACCGCCAACGATCAACCGGGGCCACAATCCGCGACGACAGCCGGGGCCAGATCACTTGACGAAACGCACCCAGGATCGGGGATACCTTTCCGAGCGCCACGGACGGCACGCTGATGCCACCGACCAAGGAGGCACTCATGGCCACTCTCCGCATCGACAACACAGTCCGCGACTTCGACTCGTGGAAGACGGTCTTCGACAAGTTCGAGCGGTTCCGCCGAGACCACGGCGTACGCTCCTACCGCCTCAGCAGGGACGTCCCAGAACCAAACCGGGTGACCATCGACCTCGACTTCGACACCCTGTCTGAGGCTGAAACCTTCCTCGGCTCACTATGGAAGATCTGGGCGACCCCCCAATCCAAGGCGCAGGTCATCGACTTTCGCTCGCCCAGGGTGCTCGACGTCGTCGTCCACCGCGCACTCTGAACCGCTCCAAGGACGCTTCCACCCCCGGCCAGCCGCCGAGCATGCTGCGGTGCGTCATTTCGCCGCATGTGCGCGCAGCCTGATCAGGCCAAGTGAGAGAGCGCCGGATGAGCCTCTGCCCCTATCGAGTATCGCGCTAGGTCCGGTTGGCTGCTTGGGAACTGCGCGGGCGCCGCCGAAGCCGCGCCCATCCCGGGTATGTGAGCCACGCGTGCGGCGCAGCGTCAGTCGACTTGGTCAACGGTCACGTCGTCGACGCCGCCGACGGCGGTCCAAGCACATCGAAGCCTGGCTTGAGTGTCGATGAGCCACGCGGTCATTTCGGGCCACCGCTCGCGGGCCTGGATGTCAACGAATGGGGAGGCGAGGTAAAGGCGGGCGGCCTTCCGACCCTCCATGGCGTCCCAGACGGCAGGCTTCCCAAGCGCCGCCTCGAAAGCGAGTCGCTGCGAGTACAGATTCTGCCACCGAGCGGTGGCACACCAAGGACGTGGCTCCTCCCTCGCAGGGAACCCGGTGAAGCGACGCAAGGGCCGCCGCTCGGCAGTGGCCGAGCTGATCACACTGCCCGCACTTGCGGCCAAGCTCGGGGTTCGAGGGCGTTTTACTGCCGAACGGCTAGGCCGACGTCGCGCCCAACGCATGGAGGACCACCCGCGTGGGAAGCTGCACCAGCCGGGATCAACGGCGTCCGCGGTGGCCACGCGATGAATACTGTCGACCGCCAGCCGCCGCCTGCTCCCGCAGCTGCCGCGCCTTACGGCTTCCACGGTGCGTCGCTTAGGTGTATAGAGGAGTACCGCGCCGCAGTAGGACAAAGCAAACAAGGAGGGCGCATGACCGGATACGTGCAGATCATCGAGTTCAGAACCAGCCGCATCGACGAGTTGAAGAAGTTGGCTGATGCAATGCAGTCCGACAGCGGTCCCGGCTCTGCTCTTCGGGGCACCGTGACCCAGGACCGTGACCGTCCTGGTTGGTACCTAAACATCGTGGAATTTGACTCCTATGAGTCCGCGATGTCGAACAGCAACCGCCCGGAAGTCAGTGCCTTCGCGGCCCAAATGGCCGCCTTGTGTGAAGAGCCGCCCCGATTTTACAACCTCGATGTCGTCCAGACCTGGAGTGCCGGTCCCAGCACCTCCACGAAGGCAGCGGTTGCCACAGCAGCGACGGCCGTAGCCGGCGCGACCATCACCGGTCTGACAAAGGCTCGCCAACGAGTCCAGGAGAAGAGGACGCAACGAAGAAGACCTGCGACCCCGCCGAACACGGCGTCGACCACTTCGACACCGCCACGAGTTGTCGGCCATGGCGAGACCACAGCAGCAACCGACCCCGAGCACCGTCCAGCTTCTCCACCGTCGTCGCCGTCAAGTTCCTGACCTTTCTCCTTCGCCTGTCGCTCGGCCAGCGGATGACCGC
>JAICHZ010000281.1 GCA_025924655.1 Pseudonocardiaceae bacterium
CAACCACACCAGGGTCACCGTAAGCCCGAAGGCGATGTACCACGCGGTCCGCTCCGGCGCGCCGGCCCGGATCGCCTCGTCGGCAGCGTCGAAGTCGAGCAGCAGACTGAATGCCGCAATACCGATGACGACGAGGCTGAACACGATCGCCAATGGTCCACCGTCACGCAGGTGTAGGCCGCCAGGGATGAAAAAGTTCGCGATGAGGTTCACGATCATCAGCCCGACGACCCCGATCAGGGCACCTGTGAACCACTTGGTGAACCGCGGGGTGACCCGTACTGCGCCGGTTTTGTAGACCACCAGCATCCCGGCGAACACCAACACTGTGCCGGTGATCGCCTCGAGCACGATGGAGCTGCTACCCGTCGCGCGTTGGACGTACTCGCCGATGACGCCGCTGATGCCACCGAGGAAGACACCCTCGACAGCGGCGTAAGCCAAGATCAGCGGCGGGCTGACCAACTTTTTGAAGATGACGACCATCGCGAGCACGAAACCGATCAGCGCGGCCGGAAGGGCCAGTCCCCACAACCCGCTCAGATAGGTGGCCACCCCGGTGGCGATCAGGACCGCCAGGGTGATGCCCGTCTTGATGACCACGTCATCGACGGTCATCGGCCGGCTCGTGGTCGGCGGGGCACCGCCATAGCGGGGATCAGCGCCCGGGAACCTTGTGGGGGCCGAGTTGAAACCCGCATATCCGCCGCTCCCAACGGGAAGACTGCGGAATGCGGGATTGCTGGTGGTGCGCACCGTGTTCCTCCAGGTCGACGTTGCAGGCCGTCACCCGGATTCAACGCGCCCGCGCCGGGTCAGGTTCCCGACTGATGAAGGTAGGTTTCTCCGCCGCTGCGGTGACGCCCCAGCAGGCGAGCACGAGTCCTTCGCGTTACTGTGCGTGCAGGCTGGCGCCCGGGCCTGGAACGGTATGGAGGTGGGGATGGACTGGTGGGGATGGGTGATCCTGGCGCTGGTGATTATCGCGATCCTGGTCGTGCTCGCGGTCATTGTCCAACGCAAGCGGCGGCGCGGCGGCGTGATCGGACTCAGCGAACCGGGTAGAGGTGACTCCGCGTGACCACTCCAACTCCGATGTTGCTGTTGCTCGCCAGTGAGGTGACTGGCCGTCCGGTGGTCACCCTCAGCGGTGAGCTGGTCGCCGAGATCAAGGACGTCGTCTTCGAACGGTCGGGTGGCCGTATCGCCGGTTTCACCCTGCGCAACCCTGGACTGTTCAGCCGGTCTCGCAAGGATGCGCTGCCCTGGATGGGAGTGCACGGGATCGGCCGAGATGCCGTGATGGTGGCCGGTGAGACGGTGCTGATACCAGCAAACGAGATTGCCCCGCGCAAGCAGGCCCGGGACGCCGACGTGCTGCAGGATCGGGTGCTCACCGACAACGGACGCGATCTCGGGCGGGTGGTGGACGTCGTACTTCACAGCGGGACGAGCCTGGAAGTGGTGGGCTATGAGGTGGAGGCCAGCGAGGCGCTCGGCACGGCAGGTCGCCATGTGTTCATCCCGCTGCCCGACACCGTGGCCGTCTCCGGCGAAAACCTCATCGTGCCCGCAGCGGCCTGCGAGTTCATCTCTGAAGATCTGGCCGGGTTCGGCGCGGCCGTCGGCGCCTTCCGGGCCCGGTTACGAGAGGGGGCCAGCTGATGCTGTTCAGCCACGCGCGTAAGCGCGACGTCGTGAATACCGCCACTGCGACCCGGGTGGCCAGGGTCGACGGCTTCGTCGTGCTGCCCGGACCGGCCAGGGTGGCCCTGTTGCGCCTGGGCAAGGTCAGCGGCGCCGGCACCCTGCTCGCCTGGGAAGACGTCCGGGGCTTCGGGCCCGACGCGGTGACAGTCGCCAACGATGCGGTGATCCGACCGCCACGCGACGGCTTGGAACAGCGGGCTGAGGACAATGACCTGGAAATTTTGGGCAAGCGAGTGATCACCGAACGAGGTATGGAGCTCGGTTCGATCACTGACGTGGACTTCGATCCAGAGACCGGCGCGGTCACCACGCTGCTCACCAAGACCGAAACGATCGCCGGGCAGCGGATGATCGGCCTGGGCGGCTACGCGGTCGTCGTCTCGGCATAGGCGGGCGGCCGCCCACCCCCCACGCGGCCGCCCGCCCATCGTCGCCCGTTTGGGCTAAGTAAGCATCGCAGCACAGCGGCTGCCGCACAACCGGAATCGGTACCGGCCCATTCTGTCCGGGTGAATCGAGCCTATTCCTGGGCATCGAGTTGCAAGTTGATCCAGACTGTCTTGCCATCTGAGTGCTGGTGCACTCCCCAGCTTCGGGACAACGCGGCTACCAGATGCAGGCCCCGGCCGCGGAACGCGCCGATGTCTATCGGCCGGGGCCGCGGGATGGGTGTCCGGCTGTAATCTCGGACCGAGACGCGCAACGCTGATCCAATGCCGGTGACGGTGAGCCGGCTGGAGCTGTGAGCATGTTCGACTGCATTGCTCACCAGCTCGCTGGACAGTAGTTCGGCGATTTCCCGGATCTCCGGAACCACCTCCCAGATCTCGCAAGATTCGCGCACGAACTGTCTCGCGGCTGCCGCAGCGGCATTGTGCATGGGCAGGTCGCGGTGACGTCGAACGTGGGGAGGCCGCCGGTCGAACAGCGCCCGGGCCGAACCTAGGTCGGCGGCCAAGTGCACCGTATCCGGTATGCGGGTAGCCAGCAGCATCGAGCGCATGGCGCCGTCGGCTCCGTAAAGGACCAGCCGCGCCGACGGCCAACCGCCGGCGTTGGCCAGCGCGGTCGGAAAGACGGTGACAAAGGCGGGTTGAGTGCAGCGCAGCGGGGACAGGTCGATCAGCACCCGGCCGCTGTCGAGCAACGACTTAACAGTGACTTCCCGGACTCGGGGAACGTTTCGCAGGGATAGACAGCCGCGCAGCCGGAGTCGGACGTAGTCAAAGTGCTTGTGCACCCCGACTACGAGATCCTCGGGCATCGCTGGCACCTGTCTGCTTGACATACCTGCGGTCTCATTAGTCAAGCACGTGTCGGGCTGGTACGCGCGATGGCGCCCGGCATTGTGTCGATTGGTGTCCTGGGCGCACAAAGGCCATGCTGGGCGGTATGGCTGGGCAGCGCGGAGCTGGCGTCGTCGCGATCGGCGCCTCCGCTGGTGGCGTGGAAGCCCTTCGTGCGGTAGTCGCCGGGTTACCACCCGAACTGCCGGCGGCCGTGCTGGTGGTCTTGCACATTCCCCGGCACTCGCCGAGCGCGCTGCCAGGCATCCTGGATCGCTCCGGACCGCTACCCGCGGTACCGGCCACGCACGGCGTCCTGGCGCGGCCGGGCACGATCTACGTCGCGCCCGCCGATCATCACCTGCTGCTTCGCGATGGACATCTGCAGCTGTCGGTTGGTCCTACGGAGAACGGGCACCGGCCAGCCATTGATCCGCTGTTTCGGTCCGCGGCACGGGCATACGGTCCCGGGGCGATCGGGGTGGTGCTGTCGGGCTCGCGAGACGACGGCGCGGCGGGGCTGGCAGTGATCGTCGAACGGGGTGGCCAGGCGATCGTGCAGGAGCCAGACGAGGCATTGCATCGGTCGATGCCGGCGCACGCCCTGGAGCAGGTCGCAACCGCGCAGGTGCTTCCGGCAGCGAAGATCGGCGCGCTGCTTGGGGAGTTGGTCGGTGACGGCGCAGCACCGCTCACGCTTCCTCCATCGGGCCCGCAACTCGCCGCTGAGGATCAGATCATGGAGCTGGCGCCGTCGCTGACCAGCGACGCGGTGCCCTCGGCCCGACCGTCGGGATTCACCTGTCCGAGCTGCCACGGCGCACTGTTCGAGCTGGACGGCGAACCGGCCCCGCGGTACCGCTGCCGGGTCGGCCACGCATGGTCACCGGGGAGCTTGGCCGACGAGCAAGCCGCGGCAGTGGATCACGCACTGTGGGTGACGTTGCGGACGCTGGAGGAGAACGCGGCCATGAACCTGCGGCTGGCTGAGGTCGCCGAGGGGCGCGAGCGACTCCGCGCCGCCGCCCTTTACCGGCAACGGTACGAGTTCAGCAAGGCGGAGAGTGAGCGGTTGCGCGAGCTGATCGGTCGGGTTAGCTCAGCTCTGGAGAGCTCCGCTGTAGAATCGTGATGGGTCTGCACACCGAAGCCCGCTTACTGGCGTGGGCTGGGTTTTTCGTCCTGCGGAGCAACCTGAAGGTGGGAAAACCCACCTGAGTGCACGAGCGTAGGCGTTGCCGTGGAGGCGAGAGGCGTGTCGCAACCTAATGCTTCGTTCGAAACGCTGCTGTTGCATCTGAAGGAAAACCGCGGTTTTGACTTCACCGGCTACAAACGCGCCAGCCTGACCCGCAGGGTAGACCATCGAATGGCCGAGGTGGGCGTCGGCGACTACGCCGAGTACCTGGAGTATCTGGAGGTGCACACCGAGGAGTTCACCGCGCTGTTCAACACAATCCTGATCAACGTGACGAGCTTCTTTCGGGATTCTGAGGCCTGGGAGTACCTGCGCGCGGAGATCCTGCCGAGCATGCTGGCCGCCAAGGCGCCGGACGGCGTGATTCGGGTCTGGAGCGCAGGCTGCGCCTCCGGAGAGGAGGCGTACACGCTGGCCATGATCCTGGCCGAAGCGCTGGGCGTCGAGGAGTTCCGGCAGCGCGTCAAGATCTACGCCACCGACGTGGACGAGGAAGGCCTCAACCACGCCCGGCACGCGACCTACGACGAACGGCAGGTTCGCGCCGTACCGGCCGAGCTCCTGGAACGCTATTTCGACCAGGTCGGCGGCAGTTTCTTCTTCCGGAAAGACCTGCGCCGGTCGGTCATCTTCGGTCGAAACGATCTGGTGCAAGACGCGCCGATCTCCAAGATAGACCTGTTGGTCTGCCGCAACGCGCTGATGTACTTCAACGCCGAGACGCAATCACGCATCTTATC
>JAICHZ010000282.1 GCA_025924655.1 Pseudonocardiaceae bacterium
CTCGGCATCCTGTTCGCCGAAGATTGGTCAGACGGCGTGGAGCGGGCCGTGGACGCGGCTCTGATCGGCCGCTATTACGAGCGCTTCGGCGACCATGCGGTGGCTATCGCGAAGCAGGTCTGTTACCTGGCCACCGGGCTGATAGCCGTGCCGGACGCGGTGCGGACCAGCGGGTCCGCCGCCTGCACGTCGTGATGGTGACAGCAACGAGATGTGAATAGGGGATGACGGGCATCCAAACCCCGCCGGACGAGACTCATCCTGTCCCAGGCCAGGGGGGGTGCGCGATGGTCTACAACCGCCGTCCATCGGACCGAACTTTGCGTCGAAGCTGACGAGTACTCCGAGCGTTCGACCCCGTTCACCTGGTGTCAGCGGTGCGCTCACTGCGCATTTCGGCGCCACGTGAGCCGGACGGTGGGGCTGGATTGAAGGCAGAGCTCCCCATGCTGCTAGTCGCGACGACGCCCGGCTCGGCCCCGGTGCAGGTGATGTACCGGTGACCGCCGTGGTGATCGCTTCCGATCTTCGGGCATTCACGACGGCGTCCCGATTGCGGACACCGGGGACGGCTAAGCCATGCGTCGGTTGAGATTACCGGGGCGGTTGGGTGGAGGACAGGTCATACAGATCTGGCACGGTGAAATCCGCGGTGCGCCGCTGACCGGGCTGGGTGCTGGCGGGGGCCGGGACATTGCGGCCCGGCCAGACGATCACCAACGCACGCGGGAGGGTGACCCGGCACCGGGCACCGAGTGCCGGGTGATCGCCGGCTGGGGTCTGCGCGGTCAGCTCCGGGCCGCCGTCGAGGGCTACCAGCACCTCGTCTACCGCGCCGAGACAGACTACGTCGCTGACCGTGCCGGGATGCCCCGCCGAGTTCTCTTCGACGATGTCGTGCAACCTCAGGTGCTCAGGGCGGATACACCAGGTCAGCTCCGCGTCGGCGGCGGTGTCGGTGGGCAGGACGCCAGGCCTGAAGCCGATCCGTACCTGCCCCGCCACTAGCTCCTGCGCGGCGGCGCGGCGGCCAACGCGCAGATTGCGGATGCCGAGTAGCCGGGCGGCGGTGGGGCTGGCCGGGTGCGCGAAGACCGCCGGCTGCGGGCCGACCTGTTCGACCTGGCCCACCTCCAGAATCAGCACCTCGTCGGCGAGCAACGCGGCCTCGACCGGATCGTGCGTCACGATCACCGTGGTGATCGCGGTATCGCGCTGCAGCCGGCGCAGCTCGTGGCGCAGCTCGTCACGGACCGGGGAGTCCAGGCCGGTGAACGGCTCGTCCAGCAGCAACAGTCGCGGGTTGCGGGCCAGCGCGCGGGCGATCGCGACCCGGCGTCGCTGGCCGCCGGACAGCTGGGACGGCAACCGGCTCTCCAGCCCGGTCAGCCCGAGCCGCCGGATCCAGTAGGCGGACAACCCAGGCTCGGTGCCGACCCCGAACATGACCTGCTGCCACACGGGTAGGTGTGGCAGCAAGGCGGCATCTTGCGGCACATAGCCGACCCCGCGGTCCTCCGGCGGCACTGCGGTGACATCAACATCGTCTAGGCACACGTGCCCAGCGGTGGGACGGATCAGACCGGCCAGCATCCGCAGCGTCAGGCTCTTGCCGGACCCGGACGCCCCGAGGATGGCCAGGTGTCGCCCGGTCCCGGTGGTGTGCGCGACGTCAACCAGGAACGAACCCAGCCGCCCGGCCAGATCGAAGGTCAGCCGCGGACTGGCCGACGAGGTAGGAGCGTGAGGCGCCGGCAACGGGTCCGGCACCGGGTGCCGGCGGCGTAACCGGGGTAGGTATGCGGCGAGCAGCAGCACCACCGCGGCCGCGCCCAGGCTGGCGCCGACCGCGGTCAACGTCGAGGTGATCCCGGTCCCGCCGAACTGCACGTAGGTGAACACCGGTACCGAGAACGGATGGTAGGCGAGCACCACGGTGGCGCCGAACTCGCCGAAGGCGCGCAGCCACGCCAGCAGCAGACCGGCGGCGATACCCGGCGCGGCGGCCGGGACCGCCACCCGCGCGAACCGCGACCACCGGGCGTGCCCGAGAGTGGCGGCCACGTCGTCGAGAGCCGGGTCTAACGCCGCGAACGCCGAGCGAGCGGCCACGATCAGAAACGGTGCCGCCACGAACGTCTGGGCCAGCACGATGCCGACCCGAGTGTCGGTCAGCGTGCCGTGGAAGAGCTGCCCGAGGGGCGTGTACGGGCCGACCAGGTAGATCAGCAGGATACCGCTCATCAGCGGCGGCAGTGCCAGCGGAAGCTGCACCGCGACCCCGACCACCGTCGAACTGCGCCCGCGGCCGCGGGAGAGCAGGTAGCCGAGCGGGATGCCCAGGACGGCGATGATCACCGTAGAGATGCTGGCCGTCTCCACCGACACCGCCAGCGCCGAACCGAGCCCGGGCGTGGCAAGTGCGCTGGCTGGGGTGCCAACCACCCGGATCGCGTAGGCGAGGATCGGGACCAGCAAGTATAGCGTCAGCACCCCGGCCAGCCACGGCAGCGGGGTACGGAATATCAGTGCCGCCCCCCCGGCTGACCTGGCGGTCACCGGCCGCCAGGCGCTGTCGTCGTGGTAGGCGTGGCCGGGGCGCTGGCCGTCGTCGGCAGCGTCGACTTCAGCGCTGGTGGCACCGCGGCTGGGTCACCGTAGAGGCTCAGCGGCAGCACCGTCAGACCGTCCTGCTTCAACAGCTCCTGGCCCGCAGAGGAGACCAGGTACTGCACGAAGTCCGCGGCTGGGGAGGGATCCGGGGCCATGTTCAGCACGGCCACGGTGTAGGTGGCGGCCAGGTGCACCTGATCGAGGCTGGCGGTCTGGATTTTCTGCTCGCCCGCCTCGCTGCTGTAGAAGAAGCCGGCGTCGAGTTGGCCCGACTCCAGCCGACCGACCAGTTCGGTCTCCGGCAGCACGGTGATGTTCTTTTGCGCGGCGGCCGGCAGTCCTGGATCGCTGTATATCTTGGCGCCATCGGTGAGCGCCTGCTGGGCGAGCTTGCCCTTGGGGTCGACCGCAGGATCGGTGCTGCCCAGCTTGAAGCCGGGCTCGGTGATCACCTGGTACCACGGCTTGGACTTCAGGTCGGCAGCGAACTTCGAGCTCGGGTTGTAGCCGATCACCAGTGGCGCCGAGGCGAACTTGACGTACCAGGGCACCCAGTTTCCGTTGGCCGGCCCCTGCAGGTCGTTGTTGACCGACGGGCTGGCGCTGATGAACACGTCACCTTGGCGCACCTTGCCCTTGATCTGTGACGCCAGCGCGCTGGACCCGGCGCTGAATCCCTGGAAGGTGTCTCCGCTGGCTTGCTCGAACTTCGGCCCGAGGCTGTGTTCCATCAGGTTGACCAGCGAGCCGGCGTAGAGCACCTTCACCGGACCCTTCGGTCCGGCCGATGTGCTGGGCGTGGTACCGGTGCTCGAACCACCGCACGCCGTTACCGCGACCAGCATCGCGGTCAGTACCCCGACAACACCTGCAACCCGCATAGGTTTTTCTCCTCTAAGCCTTGGACTGCTGCTTTGCCAGGCTCGCCCTGGCGAGACTGTCGCGGGGTGGTTGCGGCAGCGTGACGACGACGCTGGTGGACTTCACCGAGGCCACGGCCAATACGCCGGGCTCCAGCCCGAGTTCGTCCACTGCCTCAGCGGACATCAGCGACACGATCCGGTGCGGTCCCACCTGGATCTCGACCTTGGCCATCACCTGGTCCCGGATGACCCGGGTGACCAGGCCGGGTAACTGGTTACGCGCGGAGGCGGGCAGGTGCGGTACGGCTTCCTCGGTGTCCGCGGCCAGCGAGGTCGCGAATCGGGCCAGCTCAGCCCCGTCCACTCCGCGCCGGCCGGACTCGGTAGTCGTGGAGGCGAAGCGGCCGGCGTCGGCCCAGCGCCGCAACGTGTCGTCGCTGACCCCGAGCAGGCGGGCTGCCTCACCGATCCGGAACACGGGCATCGTGTCAGCCTAGCCGCAGAAGCGGAGTCAAGACAGTGCAGTAGACGTAACTGAGAGCTATACTCACCGTGAAGTCCGCAGCTGCCGGGAGTACAGCGGAGCGATGCGCAGTGGCGGGTCTAAATTCCTGGATAGTCCGCGGATCAGGAGTGAAGCTCCATAATATGGCGCTTGTGCGGAAAAGATCTATGTGCGACCATCTGCCCGCGGGGGGGTAGGGTTGTGCGGCCGCCAGGGGGTCGTCTGGCCGCACAACCCACGTTATCGCGAAGACCACTCTTCTGGATGACAACGCCGGGCTAGCGGATCACGCCGCTACCGCGCCCCCGCCCGCGCGGTGCGTTTAGCCCGACCATCCCCGCAGGTCAGTCCTGCGTCGTGCCGTCGCCCCCTCCCCGCTAGACGTCGTGGCGTCTAAAGTCACTGATCAGTCCGGGGTAATACGGGGAGGGCCACATGACAACAGACGTCGCGAGTAGAGCTTCGCTGGAATCGTTATTGATGAGTCGGCCGTTGAGTGATCCGGACCTCATGCGGGCAAGTGACATGGCGCCCGACTACGCCATTCTGCCTGATGTGAGTGTCATTAAAATCGGTGGTCAGAGCCTGATCGACCGCGGTAGGGCAGCGGTGTATCCGGTGGTCGATGAGTTGGTGGCGGTCAAGCGTAGCCATCAGGTCCTCATCGGTACCGGCGCCGGCACCAGGGCTCGACACCTCTATTCCCTGGCAGCCGAGCTCGGCCTGCCGACCGGTGTGCTGACCGATGTCGGGTCCGCGGTCGCCGACCAGAACGCGCAGATGCTGGGGTACCTGATGGCTCGCCACGGGGTGCCGGTGGTGGGCGGTTCGGCGTTCGGTGCGTTGCCGCTGTACCTGGCTGAGTGCGGTGCGGCGATCTTCTCGGGAATGCCTCCCTAC
>JAICHZ010000283.1 GCA_025924655.1 Pseudonocardiaceae bacterium
AGCGCGCTGCGCCAGATCCGGTGCAGCGAGTCGACCCTTCCAGGCGCCACCGTGACCGGTCGCGTGGCGGCGCGCTGAGTCCACTGTCATGGCGGCATACAGGGTGGCGACAGCGGGCAACACGAGCCCGCGCAGCGGCGAGAGACCGTAGAGCCGCAGCACCGGTCCCTGGGTAGCGGCCATCGTGGTCCAGGCGCCGAATCCGGCCGCGGCGAGCCGCGGCGAACGCCTGGCCAGCCCGGTGAACGCGGCGATCGGAGGGACGATGTAGAGCAGGCCCAGCCCGGCGAGCGTGCCGGCGAGCAGCAGCGGTGAGCGACGTAGCTGGGTGTAAGCGGTGCGCGTCACCATGGTCCACAGGTCTGCCAGGTGGGGGTACGGCCGGACACTGCGGACCTCGGGCGGGTCGCCGGTGAAGCCCAGCCAGGTCCGTGCGCCGGAGCGTTTGAGTAGCCGGCCCAGCGCCACGTCGTCGATGAGGTTTCCGCGGACCCGGGCGAGGCCCCCAGCCCGCGCCAGCGCCGTCCGGCGGACCAGGACGCAGCCGCCCGCGGCCGCAGCGGTCCGGCTTCCGGGCCGGGTGACCCGAGGGAACGGGTAGAGCTGGGCGAAGAAGTAGACGAACGCCGGCACGAGGACGCGTTCCCAACCGGTCTGCGCGCGCAGTAGTGCCATCAGCGACACGAGGTCTCGGTCGTCTTCCAGCGCGGTGGCGACCAGCCGGCGCACCGACCAGGGATGGTGGGCGATGTCGGCGTCGGTGAATAACAGGAACTCGACCCCGACGGCACTGGCCGACTCCACGCCGCGCTGGACGGCATTGAGCTTGCCCGTCCACCCCGGCGGTGGAGGCGCGGCCGTCAACACGGTCAGCGCAGCTCGTCCGCCACCGCGCTGAGCGATGGTGTGTGCGAGTGCCCCGGTGCCGTCGGTGCTCCCGTCGTCGACCAGCCACACCACAAGATCACCCGGATAATCCTGTGCGAGCAGTGTGGGCAGCGTCTCGGGAAGCACCTCCGCTTCGTCGCGCGCCGGCACAATGACTCCGACGCTGGGCCAGTGGCCGGGTTCCGGTGGGTCGGCCGGTAGGCGGGGCGAAGCGCGCCAGAAGCCGCCGTGTCCGATGACGAGATAGGCCCACGCCACAGCGGACACCGTCGCGAGCCGGCCGAGCAGCGGCATCGGCCGAGCATGCCACTCCCGCCAGCGCACCGGCTAGCTATCCGGCGGCAGTGACTGTGACGCAAATCACAATGGGCGTAGCCGCAACGATCTCTGGGAACGCCACCGACGAGTCGAGAAGAACCGGGTATCGGAGGGAACGTTGTGGCCGCACCGAAGGTTGCCGACTATCTGCTGAGCCGGTTGCGGGACTGGGGCATACACACCGTCTTCGCCTATCCCGGTGACGGGATCAACGGCCTGCTGGCGGCCTGGGGGCGGGCGGACAACAAGCCGCAGTTCGTCCAAGCCCGGCACGAGGAGATGGCGGCTTTCGAAGCGGTCGGCTACGCGAAGTTCACCGGGCAACTCGGGGTCTGCGCCGCGACCTCGGGCCCAGGCGCGATCCACCTGCTCAACGGGCTCTATGACGCCAAGCTCGACCACGTGCCGGTGTTGGCGATTGTCGGGCAGACCAATCGCAGCGCGATGGGCGGCTCCTACCAGCAAGAGGTCGACCTGCTGAGCTTGTTCAAGGACGTCGCCAGCGACTACGTGCAGATGGTCACCGTCCCGGAGCAGCTACCCAACGTAGTGGATCGGGCGATCCGGACAGCCTTGGCGCGGCGGGCACCGACCGCGGTGATCGTGCCGGCCGACGTGCAGGAGCTCGACTACTCCCCGCCGGCTCACGAGTTCAAAATGGTGCCGTCCAGTCTCGGGATCCGCTGGCCTGAGCTGGCGCCGGATCAGGATGCGCTGCGACAAGCGGCGGAGATCCTCAACGCCGGCACCAAGGTCGCGATCCTGGCCGGTTCTGGGGCCCGGGGCGCGGCCGCCGAGCTCGAACAGGTCGCCGACCTGCTGGGCGCCGGGGTGGCCAAGGCGCTGCTGGGCAAGGACGTGCTGTCCGACGAACTGCCGTACGTCACGGGATCGATCGGGCTGCTCGGCACGCGACCGAGCTACGAGATGATGCGCGCGGCTGACACATTGCTGACGGTCGGGTCGAGCTTTCCCTACACCCAGTTCATGCCTGAGTTCGATCAGGCGCGGGCGGTCCAGATCGACCTCGATCCCGTCATGATCGGCATGCGCTATCCCTACGAGCTGAACCTGGTGGGCGACGCGGCGACCACACTGCGCGCACTACTTCCGTTGCTGGCTCGCAAGGAGGACCGGTCCTGGCGGGAGAGCATCGAGTCTGATGTGGCCCGCTGGTGGGAGACCATGGCGATGGAGGCAGGTGTCGAGGCGGACCCGATCAACCCGATGCGGCTGTTCTCAGAGCTGAGCGACCGGCTGCCGGGCAATGCGATCGTCACCGCTGACTCCGGGTCGTCAGCCAACTGGTATGCGCGGCAGTTGAAATTCCGGGGCGACATGCGCGGGTCCCTGTCGGGCAACCTGGCCACCATGGGCCCCGGTGTGCCCTACGGGATCGGGGCGAAGTTCGGCTGCCCGGACCGCCCGGTGATCGTGTTCGCCGGGGATGGCGCGATGCAGATGAACGGCCTCGCCGAGCTGATCACCATCAAGCGGTACTGGCAACAGTGGTCGGATCCTCGGCTGGTCGTCGCCGTATTGCACAACGACGACCTGAACCAGGTCACCTGGGAGATGCGGGCGATGGCGGGCGCGCCGAAGTTCGTCGAGTCGCAAAGCCTGCCTGATGTGGACTACGCCTCCTTCGCCGCCGGCTTGGGGTTGCAGGCCATCTCGGTCGACAAACCCGAGGACATCGCTCCCGCCTGGGACCGCGCGCTGGCCGCCGACCGACCGACGCTGCTCGACGTGCGCTGCGATCCGAACGTGCCCCCGGTGCCGCCGCACGCCACCTTCGAACAGATCACCGACGCCGCCAAGGCCATGCTGGCCGGGGACGAGGATCGCTGGGGAGTCATCAAGCAGGGCGTCAAGACCAAACTCCAGGAGTTCCTGCCGCATCGGCAGCGCTGAGCGTCGAGGAGCTGACATCGCCATGCTGTTCACCCGCCGTCCCGCTGACCCCAAATCTGACCGCCCACCATCGGCCGACCACGGCACGGTGGTCTCCGCTGAGCATCTGCTCGATCGGATGGTGTGGAACGTCGAGCACGGCCGGTTCGAGCGGGCCCTATCCGGGTTGACCGCCGCAGCCGCGGTGGTGACCGGGGCGGAGATCTACCTGGAGCATTACAAGGCCAGCTTCGGCAACAAATGGATGTGGAGCCCGATCCTGCTGACCCCCCCGCTGGTGGCGGCTGGAATCGGTGGGGTCTTCTCCCGGCGGTGCGCCAAAACCGCGTTGCCGATTACTGCGGCGCTGTACGTCGCGAATGGTTTGCTCGGCGAGTACTTCCACGCCCGCGGCGTGGCCCGCAAGCCCGGTGGCTGGCGGCTGTACACCTACAACCTGCCGATGGGGCCCCCGATCTCCGCGCCCGGCTTGATGGCGATGGTGGGCGGTATGGGCCTGCTCGCGGCCGTGCTGCGCCGGGAGAACTGAGCCGATGCCCGACCTCACTCGGCCTGATCATCTGCCCAACCGGCGTCCGGGCGGCGTGCCGGCGCACCCATCGTGGCTACCCCGGCAACGACGGGGTACCACCCCGCAGATGATCGGACGCTACCCCGACTTCGACGTCCTCGATGCCGTCAGCACCTGGGACCAGGCCACCAAGAAGGTCGTACTGGCCCGGCTGGAGCCACCCGGTCCGCTGCGTTTCTTCACCTCGGATGAGGAACCGGCATTGCGAGTGTTGTGCGACATCGCGCTGGATCAGGACTGCGAACCGCGGATCCCGGTGGCTGAGATGGTGGACGGCAAGCTCGCTGACGGCAAACTCGACGGCTACCAGTACGCCGACATGCCTGACGACCGGGACACCTGGCGGCTGGTGCTCCGCGGGCTCGACCACACCGCGAAGATGGGCTACCAGGTCGACTTCGCCGGCGCCACGCTATCCCAGCGCGAAGCGATCGTGTCCGAGTTCGCGCGCGGCCGGCTGGTCGGCGGCGCCTGGGACGAGCTCAACGTCATCCGGGCCTGGTCGGTGGTGATGCGGATGATGCTCAGCGCGTTCTACTCCCACCCGTGGGCGTGGAACGAGATCGGCTTCGGTGGACCGGCCTACCCGCGCGGGTTCATGCGCCTGGGTGGCCCCGGCGGGGACGGTCCCGCGGTGCGGGAGCCGTTCGAGAAACCCGGCGCCACCGACGAGGACCCGGTGCAGGTTGTCGACAACTGGCAACAGTGATGGGCACATTCTGGCGGGGCATCCTCAAAGGTGCGATCGGACCGCGGGACAACGACTCCCGGTTCCTGCTGGACGTGCACTCCCGGGATTTACCGGGCGAGGCCACCATGGCTCGATACCGCGACGATGAGGAGGTCGACCTGGTCATCGTCGGGGCTGGCGCGGGTGGATCGGTGCTGGCCCAGCGGCTGGCCCGGCACGGTTGGCGGGTGGTGATCATCGAGGCTGGCCCGTTCTGGCACCCCGACGAGGACTGGGTATCCGACGAGGCCGGTAGCCACCCGCTGTACTGGACCCAGAAGCGGATCATCGGTGGGGCGGACCCGATCGAACTCGGGAAGAACAACTCCGGGCGGGGCGTGGGCGGCTCGATGGTGCACTACGCCGGCTACACCCCACGGTTTCATCCCAGCGATTTGTCCACCTACACCGACGACGGGGTGGGCGCGGACTGGCCGATCGACTACGAAGACCTGCGC
>JAICHZ010000284.1 GCA_025924655.1 Pseudonocardiaceae bacterium
GGCCACGGGTCACCTCGCCAGCGCGGTGAACTGGACTGTCCGTAGCTGGCCATGATGCTGAAACTCCAGGAACATCCGGTAGTAACCGGCCGTCGGCACGTCGGCCTCGAAGTCGATTGCGGTGTCCTGGCGGGGACCCGCGATGGGGCGCACGTTGAGGTGAGCCAGGTCGCCCTCGCGCAAGATAACCAAATGCCCGCCGCTCCCGAGAATAGGATCAAGGTCGGTGACCGGCAAATCGTCGCGCATCACATGCATCCCTATTCGCGATACCGACCCAGCAACCAGATCGCCGGTCCACACCACCGTATAACCATCGAGCTCGGCGATCGTCGAGACCTTTGATATGGGTCCGTCCTCGACGAGCCCGGGTGCTTCGAGATCCACGCCGAGCGTAACCGGTGTCGTGGCGTTCCCCGGGAGGAATTCGGCGAACGCTCGGTAGCTGCCCGGCTGGTCGAGTTCGAGCGGTACTGTCCAGGTGCCGTCGGGGTCCATGACGGGATAAAGGTGCTGGTAGCCGGTGATGTCCCGGCGTACGACGAAGAAGTCCATCTGCCGGTCGCCGCGCTTCGCGAAGTCGGTCACCGGCTGGCCGTTACCCGAGAAGACGGTAAAACGGAAGTTCTCGAACTCCCCGGCGGTGAATCGCGTGGTACGAGGACGCAGCAGGTAACCGCGGCTGGCGATGGCCAGCCCACCCGGCGCCTTCCCGTGATCGTCATCCTCGCCGATGCCGTTCCTACCATGGTCATGGGGCACCGGCGCGGCGCGGCCGACGACCGCCTCGCCGAAATTGATCCCGAAGCCGAACAACGCAACCAAGCCGGCGAGCAACGCCATCAAGGGGACCGGGGCTCGCAACTGTGCGATCTGGAATTTTCGAGTGTCAAGCATATCTGGGCGAATCTCAATCGGAGATCTCATAGCCGGCTTCGTCGACCGCGGCGCGGATCGCAGCGGGGTCCAACGGCCCCGTGCTGGTGACTCGAAGCCGACCGCTGTCCAGATCGACCTCCACATCCGTGACGCCATCGAGGCCACCGACCTCCTGCGTCACCGCCGAGACACAGTGCTGGCAGGTCATCCCCGTGATGATGTACTCGCTGACGGTGGCGGTGTCCCCCATGTCATAACCTCCTATTCGTTGCGCTGCCGCGCGCGGTTCGTCAGGAGCGAACCAGGCGAGCGATCGCGTCGGCCGCTTCCTTGACCTTCTCGCCGGCATCGGACCCGTCGGCCGCGGCGTCGACCACGCAGGTCGCCATATGTTCTTCGAGCAAAGCCAGTGCGAAGGATTGCAGTGCTTTGGTAGCGGCCGAGACTTGGGTCAGCACATCGATGCAGTACTGGTCCTGCTCTACCATCCGCTGCAACCCGCGGATCTGACCTTCAATCCGGCGTAGCCGGTTGAGGTACGCGTCTCGGTCCTTGGTGTAGCTCGCCACTGCGTCGTCCTCTCTCGGGACCCTACCTCGATTAGACCTAACATACCCCCAGCAGGTATCTGTTCACCACCGCGCCGGCGCTAGCTCGGAACCAATATCACCCACACCGGCCCAGACGCGAAGGTCAGTGGCGATCCATCCGGCAGATTGAAGGTAGTGATCGCGTCAGGGGTCGGCCGTGACCAGCTCCCGCTGAAAGCCAGCCCGTCGCGGAGCACGACCACATCACCGGAGCCCACAGTCGCCGCGAACGGCGACGCTGCTCCGGCCGCGTCGTGGACCGAGGTAGCGCGCACTGACACTCGCTGGAGCACCACAGTTGCCGCACCGGGCCGCGGTCCAGATGCGGAGGTGAGCGGCGCGCCGTCCATGGAGATAACCCACCTGGCCGCCGCAGGCACCCATTGCACGCCAATGGTGGTCGCCGAGTACCTGACCTCGGTCGCCGGTACCGGATGGCCACCGGGCGGCGGCGGTCCGAAGCGGAACCCGATATCCCGCGGTGGCGCTCCTCCTTGGCGTAGCCGGTTGGCGTCGCCGTAAAGGTTGTGCGGCATCGGCCTTCGCCGGTCTCGGCGGTAGGCGCCCGACCGCGCGATGGCCGAGACGTCAAGTATTGGAGCGTGGGCGACTAGCGTGCCTACTTCAGCTGCTGCACCGGAGAACGCCAACGCCGGCCGGCCGAAATTGGCGAGCAGTTCCACGTCGGAGGCGCGCGAGCTTCGTACCGGACCCACCACCGGTGGGACTTGGGACTGATACACGGCGAGTAGCCGGCTCAGGCCGCCCTCGACCGGCTCGACGTAGACCAGATCTGCCAGCTCAAGTCCACTTTGCGGGCGGGCCACCGAGGCGTTGTCGATTTTCACGCACAGTACTGGCGCTTGGAGGTCGGTGGGCTGGCCGGTGAACGGCGAGCCCGGGGGCGGACTGGGTGCGAGGCTGGGTACCAAGCTGGGCGGCAGCTCGGGCGGGACCATTCTCGGCGCAATCGCGCTGTGTCCAACTGGGCCGGACCCAGGCTGCACGGCGGGTAAGGCGACTGCCGCGGACGAAGTCACGGATGCGCTCGAGGAGCTGGACAGCACGCTGGCGGGCAGCGCGTACACCACCAGCAGCAGGGCCAGCACGCGCAGCGCCTGTCCCCGTCTACTCATGACTTCCACCCCCTTGCGGAGCGCATGATGCCACTCTGGGTGACACTTCATACCAGCGGTGAGCCCGGTACGGGAAATCCTGGTCCACCACACACGCGAAGTACCCAGCCATTCGGCGGTACCATATGGCTGAGCGTGACGAAATATCGACTGGATGTGGCACTCCGCTCGGAGGATGACAAAGAGTCGCCTGCCGATTACGCTGGGGGAAGATCGCTCAACGTCACTACCGGGGGAACCTAGTGAGTATGAGCCACGGGCTGCAACGCGTCGAACCGAGGCGCGGCCTGATGGTTTTCCACCCCCGGCAGTGGACGTTGTGGCGCGAGCGGAAAGTCGTTATCGCCTACGTCCTCACCGTGGACTTCCTGGCACTGGTGTTGGCCGCCGCGATCCTCGTTGCGATGCCGATCCGCTCTGGCGACCTGGTGCGCTTCGGGCTGCTGGTCGCGGGTGCGGTAGTCCACCGGGAGGCGGTCCACCGGATCGAAGGCTTGCGTGAGCGGACGACGGGCAATGGTCTGCTCACGAATCTCAGCTCGTTATGGATTTTTGCCGCAGCGTTGTCAGTTCCGTTACCGCTTGTCGTCGGCCTGACCGGGATCGTGCACCTGCACTCCTGGTGCCGAGGTGGAGCCGTCAGGTTGTACCGCAAAGTGTTCTCTGCCGCGACGCTGGTGTTGGCGCCCACGGCCGCCGTCGCAGTCCTGCAGCTGCTTGCGCCTGATGCATACCCGATAGTCCCACGCGGGCCGGTAGGCCTCGTCGTGCTGATCGGTGCCGGAGCGGTGTTCTGGCTGGTCAACTACGCCTTGGTGGTCGGCGCTGTGATCATGTCCGACCCGCTTGAGCCGGGCCGCCAGGTCCTGGGTAATCCGAGTGACCAGATAGTTGTGGCGGCCTCGCTCGGGCTCGGAGTCGGATTCGCGGTCATGTTGGCTTTCACTCCGTGGCTGATCGCCGTCCTGATAACCACCGTGTTCGCACTGCACCGGGCGCTGCTGCTACCGCACTTCCAGCAGGCCGCGCGCACCGACAGCAAGACTGGTCTGCTCACCGCGGGCTTCTGGCGTGAGGCCGCTGGCCGGGAACTTGCACGTGCCCGCCGGCTGGCCGACCCGCTCGGAGTGCTGATGCTCGACCTGGATCATTTCAAGTCGTTCAACGACCGGATGGGTCATCTCGTCGGTGATCAGGTGTTGCGCGCCGTCGCCGACGAGCTCCGGTCCCAGACCAGGCCCTACGACCTGGTCGGGCGGTTCGGCGGCGAAGAATTCGTGATTCTGCTGTCCGGTGTGGGCACGGCCCAAGTCGAGGACATCGCGGACCGGATCCGGGAGCGAATCAGCCAGCTTCGCGTCCTGGTCGACAGTCCGCACGATCGGCCGGTCACCGTTGATGGGATATCGATATCGATCGGTGCGGCGGTCCGACCCAATGACGGCGACGACATCGACGATCTGCTCCTTGCCGCCGACGGCGCCCTGCTGGCCGCCAAAGCCGCTGGCCGCGACCGCGTCCGCCTCGCAACGCGCTGAACCGCTCTAGATCATCCGATATGGAGACATATCGGGCTATAGGGTTCGGTACTGCCCCGACATGTCTCCCTATCGGTCGGGTCGGAGGCAAGATGGTTCGGCTGAGTACCGGGGAGTTGGTGGGGCGGGCTCGAGCGGTGCGTGATGCGGTGCACGGCACTCGGGTGACCTACTCCCCTAAGGTATTCGTGCCGTTGACCATGCTGTGTCGGGATCGCTGCGGTTATTGCACCTTTGCGCACGCTCCCCGGCAGCTGCCTTCGCCCTACCTCGAGCTTGACGAGGTGCTGACGATCGCCGCGCGGGGCGCGGAGCTTGGCTGTCATGAGGCGCTTTTCACCCTCGGTGAGCGTCCCGAGCGGCGCTACCCGTCGGCCCGCAACTGGCTGGCCGAGCACGGGTACAGCTCCACGATCGACTACCTGATTGCGGCGTGCCAGGCGGTGCTCGAGCAGACCGGGCTGCTGCCGCATGCCAACGCCGGTGCCTTGCACCGCGATGAGCTGGCCGCGCTGCGTATGGTGACCGCCAGTCAGGGGATGATGATTGAATCGTTGCGGCCGGACCTCGCCGCGCACCGGGGCGCCCCGGACAAGCACCCGGACCGGCGCTTAGCCACCCTGCATGCCGCGGGTGAGCTGGCGATCCCATTTACCACCGGGATCCTGGTCGGCATCGGCGAGACGGAGGCCGAC
>JAICHZ010000285.1 GCA_025924655.1 Pseudonocardiaceae bacterium
AACTTACAGTAGATGGACGCAGGTTGTCCAGCGCTGCCACCCGTCGCTCGGTCGCGACCGCTCCTGCACGCAGTGCTAGGCAGAAGCGCGAGGAAAGTGCTGGAGGCCACCATCTCAGTGGAACCCTGCCAAACAGCCGTGACCAGCGGGTCGTGTGGGCCCACAGCCGCCAGACTGAGTCATAAGACATCAAGAAATTTCTGGTTGCTGCTGTGTGTTTACATCGCTACAGGTTGGGGGTAATACTAAAACACCGCTACAGTGATGTATCGTCCGCGTCGCGACGACGCTCAGGAAGGAGAGATCCTCGATGCTGATGCGTACCGATCCGTTCCGGGAGCTGGACCGGGTCACCCAACAGTTGTTCGGTCAGAACGGCACCTGGTCGCGCCCAGCGGTGATGCCCATGGACGCCTACCGAGACGGGGAACAGTTCGTCGTGCACTTCGATCTGCCCGGGGTGGACCCGTCCTCGATCGATCTCAATGTCGAACACAACGTGCTCACCGTCAAAGCCGAGCGCGCCGCCGCCTACGGTGAGGATGTCGAGCTGCAAGTCGCCGAACGACCCCGCGGAGTGTTCAGCCGGCAGTTATTCCTTGGCGAGACCCTGGACACCGACCGCATCGAGGCCAGCTACGACATGGGGGTGCTGACCCTGCGCATCCCGATCGCCGAGAGGGCCAAGCCCCGCAAGATCGAGGTCACCGGAGGCGGCGCACCCAAGCAGATCCACGCCTGACCCGAGCCGCCGCGCCAGTAGATTGCCGGGTCAGTCCTTTGTCGAGCCGGGGGTGTCCCCAACCCGCAGCGGGGCACTCCCGGCCGACCGTCTCAGAATCTGCGTTCGGACTGCCCGGCTCTCTGCCTGCTCGAGACGGACAGCAACGATGCCTCATGACGATCACGACCTGTACGCCGTGCTGGGCGTGACCCCGGATGCCTCCCAAGCCCAGATCGGCCACGCCTATCGACGCCTGATCCGCGCCCATCACCCCGACATCCAGCCCGAGCCCGACTTCGCCGCGCTAGCCGCCGCCGTAGCCGCGGCCGCCATCCTGCGCGACCCCACCCACCGAGCCGCCTACGACCGCAGCCGACGCTCCACCGGCGATCAGCGCCCGGCACCGAAACCCCCGGCACCGCGTCGCGACCGCTTTGTGCCAGACCTCCGCGCCGGTCCGGTCCGCTGGCACGGAGATCCCACCCGCAGCGCGAGGTGAGAACCCTGCGATCATCGGACGCGGGCGGGTGGTCCCGGGTCGCACCGCGACTGGGCGTTCCGGGTGCGTGGAACCCATTACAGATGTAGCACCAGTACCGACGGGAATGCGCAACTTGACTGATCAGGTGACACCGCACGACGAGGATGACGGGTTGTTCCGCACGCCGGGGCAGGCGGACGAGCGGCCGGCGGCGTCAGACGTCACGAATGTTAAGCCCCTCATGCGGCCGTCCCGCGATTTGTTCCACCACACTGTTGAGCACGAGGCTGATCGGCGTCAACAGCCGACCACACAACGCGACGAGGCGGCGATGCGCTCACTGCGCTTTCCCTTCGACGACGACGACTGTGGGTAGCCAGTTGATCGCCGCGGGCTGCCACGTCGGCAGCGATAAAGCCCGCTAGGCCGTCGCCGAAGCGGGCCTCGTCAGCAGTGAGATCGGGCCACCACCAAGTCCGACGTTAGACCGCCTGCTCACCAATAACTCGGTGGAGGACATGTTCTATCGCCACAGTGAGCCCAGCCTCGGAAGTAACTGAAGCAACACTGGCCCCATTCAACCCACTACTGACAGTAAGAGCACAATCTGTGACGTGAACGGTGCGTCGCGAAGTGATCGGGTGCGGAGCCTTGCGTCCCTGGTCGGACAGTTGGTGCTGCTGGGCAGCGCGGTACTCGTTGTTGTGGTGCTGATCACGCAGGGTGTGAACCAGGCCGGCACCTGGGCGACGGTGATCGGCGGGTATCTGGCCATCGCTGGCCCGCTGCTCTCATTGGGTAGGTGGCGGCGGAAGCAGCGGGCCGCGGCCCGGGAGCCGGCGCGAACGAGCCAGGTGGCGCAGGCCGCGCAGGAGCTTGAGGTGGCGGTACGGGAGCAGTGGCGTAGAGAGGCGGAGGTCCGGTCGCTGGGGGATCCGGCTCCCATGCCAGTGCGCTGGCGATTGTCGGATCCCGCGGTGATGGACCACGACGCCCACATCGCGCCGGCCCCGGTCACATTGTCCGGGCGCAGTGACCAGATACCGGAGTTGACCGAGCAGTTCCGCCGGCTGCACCGGCGCCGGCTGGTCATCGTGGGTGGCCCCGGGACGGGCAAGACCACGCTGGCGATGCAGCTGCTGCTGCAGCTGTTGGATGACTGGCAGCCGGGCGAGCCGGTGCCGGTGCTGTTCTCGCTAGCCAGCTGGGACCCGCAGGAGCAGCCGCGGGTTCAGGACTGGCTCGCCAACCAGCTCACCCAAACCTATCCGGACCTCCGCGCGTTCGGGGCCGATGCGGTGCACAAACTCGCCGATCAGGGTCGACTGCTCCCCGTACTGGATGGTCTGGACGAGATCCCTCCGGACCGCCGGGGCGAGGTGATCAACAGACTTAACGCATCGCTACTGGCCGATACCGGACTGATCATGACCAGCCGCACCACCGAATACGCCGAGGCGGTCCAGGCCAGGGAGATGCTCTCCGCGGCCGCGGTCATCGAACCGGAGCCACTGACCGCCAGCGAAGCCGCCGCCTACTTGAAAGACCTCTTGCCCCGCCAACCTGACGAGTCTTGGCGGGCGGTCCTTGCCGCACTGCGGAGCGACGCCGCCGGACCGTTGGCCGAGGTCGTGGCCAGCCCACTAGGGCTATGGCTGCTACGCATCGTGTACATCGAGGGCCATCGCGACCCGAAGCCCCTCATCGACCCTGGTTACTACCCCGACCGGACCGCGATCCAGCACCATCTCCATGAGGAGCTGATCCCGGCCGCGGTGCACAGTCGCCCGCCGCTGTCCGGTGGCCAGGACCCACTACGACCCAGACGCCAGCACGATCCCGATCAGGTCCGGCGGTGGCTGACCACCCTGGCCGTTGAGCTCCGCGATGCCAAAACCCGCGACTGGCGATGGTGGCAGCTCGCCGACCAGACTCTGACCAACCGTCAACTTGGGGTGCCGCTCGGGTTGCTGTTCGGCCTGGTGTTGAGCTGGGTCTTCGCGCTCCACGGACCCGGGGCGGGGCTGGTATCCGGACTCGGAGCCGGGCTGCCGGTAGGGCTGGGGTCTGGATTGTTCGGCGTGGAGTTCGGCCTGGCGTTCGGGGTGACGTTCGGGCTTGTCGGGGTGGTGGTCGGATGGGTGTACGGGCTGGTGATCGGCCTGGGCGGGTTGGTGGTCGGGCTGGCATCGGGAGTGCTCGTCGGGTTGGTGTTCAAATTCGCTGGCGGTCACCGCGATGCACCGGCATACATCGACCTCCGGCTGCACGGCCGGGTACGGGCGCTGTGTCGCAAGCTGGCAGTTGGGTTACTGGGCGGATTGTTCGGTGGCCTGCTGGCCGGGCTGTGGTCCGGGCTGCGCGCCGGTCTGGCAGTCGGGCTCAGGCACGGCCTGCTGATCGGTCTGGGTGGCCTACTGGCCGGGCTGGCATTCGGGCTGATCAGCTTCGCGGCCAGTCCGAGCATCGCCCGGCGAGCAAGTTGCCCAACCGAGAGTCACCGCGGAGACAGAGCGCTTACGATCCTCGCCAGCAGCGTGCTCGGGCTGGTGGCTGGGCTGGTGTTCGGGGTGACCGTCGGGCCGGTGGCGGGGTTGCTGTTCGGGCTGGTGACCGGGTCGGTCATCGCGCCGGTGGTGACCAACACCCGCTGGTCGACGTTCGCCGTGGCAGCACTGTGGCTCGGGGCCCGGGGCAGGTTGCCATTGTCCCTGATGGCCTTCCTGGAAGACGCTTACCGGCTGGGACTACTGCGGATCGTAGGGCCGGTGTATCAGTTCCGGCACGCTGCTTTACAGGACCACCTTGCGCCCCCGAGCGAGACCGCGCCAGCAACCGTGGCCGCGGACCTATCCACAATCACCGGCTGACGCCCCACGCTAGGTCTCGGTCGGTCACCTTTCGTAGTTCTTCACAGGCAACTGTGAGGTTGTATGCAGGCTGCTCGCACATCACCAGGCGATAACTAGAAGCGCGGAGCTGACGCGGCTCTCTAGGGGTGGGTGAGGGTGATGGTGATGGTGGTGACCAGGCAACGCCAGGAGGATCCCGATACCAGCGCGAAGCGATGGTCGTTAGGGCAGCGGTCGGCCACGGTGGATGTGGTGGTGCCGGTGCACAACGAGCAACACGCGCTGCCGGGTTGCCTGCAGGTGCTGCGGGCCTACCTGGATGATCAGTTCCCGTTCGAGTGGACGATCACTGTGGTGGACAACGCCAGTACTGATGAGGTACTGCGAGTGGCAAAGGAGTTCGCCGAGTGTGACGATCGGGTGCGGGTGCTGCACCTCGACCGCAAGGGACGTGGCCACGCACTGCGAACCGCGTGGGCATACAGCGATGCCGACGTCGTGGTTTACACGGACGTCGACCTGTCCACCAGCTTGGATGCACTGCTGCCGTTAGTCGTTCCCTTGGTCAACGGTCATTCCGATATTGCGATCGGTTCCCGGCTCGCGCCCGGCGCACGGACCGTGCGCAGCCCCCGCCGCGAGGTGATCTCCCGGTGCTACAACGCGATGATCCGGCTCACCCATGGCGCCCGCTTCTCCGACGCTCAATGCGGCTTTAAAGCCGCCCGCACCGACGTGATCCGTCCGTTGCTGGCG
>JAICHZ010000286.1 GCA_025924655.1 Pseudonocardiaceae bacterium
CCAGCTTCACCGCCGAGCACCTCAGCGACCTCCCTGCCCGACGACCGGGTCGGACAGACCGACCTCGGTGAGCGTGGCCCCGACCGACGGGTTGATGACATTCAACACCGGCTGCGGGAAGAACCCGAGCAGCAGGATGAGTACCACCAGCGGCACCAGCACCGCGACCTCGCGGATCGACAGGTCGGGGAACCGGCCACGCTGGCGCTGCGCCGCAGCCTCCGGCGCCATTGTGGACCCCGGTCCCTCCAATGCCCCCACCACGGCCGCGCCCCGCACCGGTCCGTGCATGATCCGCTGGTAGAACCACAACACGTAGAGCGCCGCCAGGATCATCCCCGTGGTCGCCAGGACGGTGAACACCGGCTGCCGTGGGAAGGAGCCGATCAGCACCAGGAACTCCGAGACGAACGAGTTGGTGCCGGGCAGCGCCAGCGAAGACAGCCCGGCCAACAGCATCATCCCGGCCAGCATCGGAGCCAGCACCGCCACCCCGCCGTAGTCGCTGATCAAACGGGAGCCACCGCGAGCGATCAGCATCCCGACGACGATGAACAGCATGCCGGTGGAGATACCGTGGTTGACCATGTAGAGCACCGCACCGGCCTGCGCCTGGGTGGAGAAGGCGAAGACTCCCAGTGCGATGAAGCCGAAATGCGCCACCGAGGTGTAGGCCACGAACCGCTTCATGTCGGACTGGCCGACGGCGAGCAGCGCGCCGTAGAGCACCCCGACGACGGCGAGCACCAGCACCAGTGGAGCCAGCGCCCGTGATGCGGCCGGGAACAGCGGCAGGCAGTAGCGCAGGAACCCGTAGATGCCGACCTTGTCCATCACGCCGACCAGCAGCACGCCGACACCTATCGGGGCCTCCGCACCGGCGTCGGGCAGCCAGGTGTGCAGCGGCACCAGCGGCGCCTTGATCGCGAACGCGACGAAGAACCCGAGGAACAACCAGACCTGAGTGCTCTGCGGGACACTGCCGGCGATGCGCACCAGCGCCGCCCAGTCAAAGGTGCCGTGACCCAGCCGGTTGCCGCTGACCACGAACAACCCGATCACGCTGGCCAGCATCACCAGACCGCCGAGTAGCGAGTACAGGAAGAACTTGACCGCCGCGTACTGCCGTCGCGGGCCGCCGAAGCGGCCGATCAGGAAGTACATCGGCACCAGCATGACCTCGAAGAACAGGTAGAACAGGAAGACATCGGTGGAGACGAAGACGCCGATCAGCAACGACTGCAGGGCCAACAGCAGGGCATAGAAGCCCGCCGGGGTCCGGTCCTCGGACATCTTGTCCGCCCAGGAGGAGCCCATCACGATCGGCATCAGCACGCTGATCAGGGCGATCATCACCAACGCGATGCCGTCGATACCGAGCGCGAAGCGGGTTCCGAAGGCGGGGATCCACGGGATGGACAGGGTCAGCTGCAGGCGCCCGCCGCTGGGGTTGTAGGCCGCCCAGGCCAGCGCGGCCAGTACCAGCTCGGCCAGCGCGAAGGCCATTGCGGTCGCCTTGGCCGCTGTCGGCGCCGAACGCATCGGGGCGACGACCGCGCTACCCACCAGTGGCAGCAGCAGCAGCGCCAGCAGCAGGCCGCCACCACTTGACACTTCGCTGCTCATGAGTAGCTCACCGCCAGCAGGAAGGCGATCACCACGATGGCGCCGCCGAGCATGCCCAGGGCGTAGCTACGAACGAAACCGGTCTGCAAGCGGCGCAGCCGACCCGAACTCCCACCCAACAGTGCCGCGGTTCCATTGACCACCCCGTCGACGCCTTTGTTGTCCACGAACACCAGCGCCCGGGTCAACCAGGTGCCGGGTCGCGCGATGAGTGTCTCGTTGATCGCGTTGGCGTAAAGATCGGCCCTGGCTGCGGCCACCGGCAGCGAGACCCGCTCGGGTCTGACCACCGGCACCGGGTTGCGACCGACGAACAGCCAGGCGGCCAGTACCCCTACCGCGGAGACCAGCACGGTGAAGATCGGCACCAGCACCGGCGGGAACGGCGCCTCCGCCGGCACCAGCGCGCCCACCGAGGGCTCCAGCCATCCAGCCAACCGGCCGCCCGAGGCCAGGAAGTACCCGGCGACCAGCGAGCCGATCGCCAGCGGCACCATCGGCACCCACATCACCGGCGCGGACTCGTGCGGGTGGTACTCGTGGCCGTCGGCGCTGCGCAGGTTGCGCCAGCGCTCCTCACCGAAGAACGTCATGAGCATCAGGCGGGTCATGTAAAAGGCGGTCAGCCCCGCCGCGAGCAGCGCGATGGTGCCGAAGACCCCGGCCGCGGCGCCACCCGCCGCGTACGCCGCCTCGATGATCGCGTCCTTAGAGTAGTAGCCGGACAGGAACGGGAAGCCGATCAACGCCAGGTAACCGCAGCTGAAGACGACGAAGGTGATCGGCAGATGCCGCGCCAGCCCGCCCATCCGGCGCATATCGATCTCGTCGTGCATTCCGTGCATCACTGAGCCGGCTCCGAGGAACAGCACCGCCTTGAAGAAGCCGTGGGTCAGCAGGTGCACGATACCCAGCGCGTATCCGGCCGGACCCAATCCAACCGCGAGGATCATGTACCCGATCTGGCTGACCGTGGAGTACGCCAGCACCTTCTTGATGTCGTCGTAGGCGCAGCCGATGATCGACCCGATCAGCAGGGTGATCACACCGACCGCCGCGACGGCCAGCCGGCCGTTCGGGCTGAGGTCGTACAGCGGGCTGCACCGGGCGACCAGGTACACCCCGGCGGTCACCATCGTTGCGGCGTGGATCAGCGCTGAGACCGGGGTCGGACCCTCCATCGCGTCGGGCAACCAGGCCTGCAGGGGGAACTGGCCGGACTTGCCGCAGGCGCCGAGTAGCAACAACAGGGTGATCGCCAGCAGGGTGGGCGCGCTGATCTCACCGGCTCGGGGAAACACCTCGGAGAACTGCACAGTGCCCAGTGACCGCCAGATCAGGAAGATCGCCAGGGCGAGCCCGACGTCGCCCACCCGGTTCATCAGGAAGGCTTTCTTCGCCGCCGTCGCGGCACTGGGGCGGTCCTGGTACCAGCCGATGAGCAGGTAGGAGGCCAGGCCCACGCCTTCCCAACCGAGGTAGAGCGTGACGAAGTTGTTGGACAGCACCAGCACCAGCATCGCCGCGACGAACAGGTTGAAGTACCCGAAGAACCGGCGCCGCCCCGGGTCGTGGTCCATGTAACCGATCGCATAGAGGTGGATCAGCCCGCCGACACCGGTGATCAGCAGCACGAAGGTCAGCGACAGCGGATCTAGCCGCAGGCCGTAGTTGACCTGCAGGGAGTTGACCGCGAAGAAGGTACCCAGGCCCAGCTCTCGGGTCCGCTGCGCCGCGTCGAAACCCAGCGTCTGGGAGAACAACGCCACGCCGTAGCCGAACGCCGCGAGCACCGTCGCGCACCCCAGCAGGTGCCCCCAGGCGTTGGTGCGGCGGCCACCGGCCAGCAGCACCAACGCACCGAAGGCGGGCAGCGCGACGAGCAACCACGCGTAAAGCGCCGTCCCCTCGGCAGCAGCCACGGAGGGCAAGACCTCGGTCACCGCGTCCCCCTCGCCGATTTCAATATTTCAGCAGGTTCGCGTCGTCGACCGAGGCCGACCGGCGCGTCTTGAAGATCGCCATGATGATGGCCAGCCCGACCACCACCTCGGCGGCCGCGACCACCATCACGAAGAACGCCATGATCTGTCCGTCCAGAGTGCCGTTGATCCTGGAGAAGGTGATCAGAGTCAGGTTCACCGCGTTGAGCATGAGCTCGATGCACATGAAGACCACCACCGCGTTGCGGCGCACCAAGACTCCGACGGCGCCGACGGTGAACAGCAGCGCCGACAGCAGCAGGTAGTAGGTCGGGGTCACCGGCCGCCCTCCTGGTCCGCGGCCGTCGGTGGCACCGGCCCGCGCAGGGCGTGGGCGTCCGGGTCCGCGCCGGCGCTGACAACGCTGCGGACATCGGCGTCGAGACGATCGCGGCCGGTGGACTCGAGCAGTTCGGACAACGACTCCGGGGCCACCGAACCGTCGGGCAACAGTGCCGGGGTGGAGACCGAGTTCATGGTGGCGAACACTCCAGGACCCGGCAGCGGGGACGGACGCTCACCACGGATCCGGGCCTCCACCCGCTCGCGCTGGGTCAACCTGCCCTGCTTGGAGCGCTCCGTGAAGGCCAGCACCATCGCGCCGACCGCCGCGGTCATCAGCAGGGCTGAGGTGAGCTCGAAGGGGAACAGGTAGTCGGTGTACAGCCGGCGGCCCAGGTTGGCGACGTTTCCGCCGGTGCTGTTGGCCTGCACCAACCCGACCGCGGTGACCCCGGTGAAAGCCCGGCCCAGCATCGACACCAGCAGCACGGCCAACCCGATCCCGGCCAGTGCCGCCGCGACCCGCTGACCTCGCAGCACCTCCACCACCGAATCGACGCTTTCCTTGCCCACCAGCATCAGCACGAACAGGAACAGCATCATGATCGCGCCGGTGTAGACGATGATCTGCACGAAACCCAGGAACGGAGCTTGCTGGACCATGTACAGCGCACCCAGGCACAGCATGGTCTGCGCCAACCACAGCGCCGAATGCACCGCATTGCGGGCGAACACCATGCCCAGCCCACCAGCCAGCGCGAGCGGGCCCAGGATCCAGAACGCGATGGTCTCCCCGAGACCGATCACCGCTCCTCCTCTCCCACCGCACCCGAACGGCGCTCCAAGCTCGGACCCTGGACGTAATAGTCCTGCTCGGTCTCACCCAACC
>JAICHZ010000287.1 GCA_025924655.1 Pseudonocardiaceae bacterium
GAAACTGCGCCAGGGCGATACCGTGGAGAACGGTCCGAAGGCTGATATCAAGCCGGGCAACAGCCTGCCGTTGCGCAATATCCCGGTCGGCACGGTGGTACACGCGATCGAGCTCCGGCCCGGCGGCGGGGCGAAGATCGCTCGCTCGGCTGGCGCGCGAGTACAGCTGGTGGCCAAGGACGGTCCCTTTGGCCAGCTGCGGATGCCCTCGGGAGAGATCCGTAACGTCGACGTTCGGTGCCGCGCCACGGTAGGTGAGGTTGGCAACTCCGAGCAGGCAAACATCAACTGGGGCAAGGCCGGCCGGATGCGCTGGAAGGGCAAGCGCCCGACAGTTCGCGGTGTCGTGATGAACCCGGTTGATCACCCGCACGGTGGTGGTGAGGGCAAGACCTCTGGTGGCCGCCACCCGGTGAACCCAGCCGGCAAGCCCGAAGGTCGCACCCGGCGCCACAAGGCCAGCGACACGCTGATCGTCCGCCGCCGCCGTACCGGCAAGAAGCGCTGAGCAGGAGGGGTGCACGCATGCCACGTAGCCTGAAGAAGGGCCCGTTCGTCGACGACCACCTGCTCAAGAAGGTGGATGCGCACAACGAGGCGGGCAGCAAGCAGGTCATCAGAACCTGGTCGCGCCGCTCCACGATCATTCCCGACATGATCGGTCATACCATCGCGGTACATGACGGGCGCAAACACGTCCCGATCTTTGTCAGCGAGGCGATGGTCGGCCACAAGCTCGGTGAGTTCGCCCCCACCCGCACGTTCCGGGGTCATATCAAAGACGACCGCCGGGCGCGGCGGCGCTGAGCCGGTGAGCGGGCCCGACATGCCGGATGACCAAGCAGCCCGAAGCGACGAAAAGACGAAGAGGTAGCAGCGCATGGACGCCCGTAACCAGGCCGGTGCGACGGCCGCGCAGGAGCCATCCCGCGCGATGGCGCGGGCTCGGTATGTCCGCGTGACGCCCATGAAGGCGCGCCGGGTGGTCGAGCTCATCCAGGGCCGCAGCGCGCAGGAGGCGCTCGCAGTGCTCCAGTTCGCACCGCAGGCCGCATCCGAACTGGTGTCGAAGGTGCTGGCCAGCGCGATGGCCAACGCGCAGAACAATCTTCAGCTTAATCCCGACACGCTGGTGGTGTGCCGGGCGTTCGTTGACGAGGGGCCGACGCTCAAGCGGTTCCGACCCCGAGCGCAGGGTCGGGCCTACCGGATTCGTAAGCGCACCAGCCACATCACGGTGGAGGTCGAGTCTGTGCCCCGACTTCAGACAGCGCAGCGTCGGGACGGCGGCCGGTCCCGTGGCGGACAGGCCGGTACCGGCAAGAAGGCCACCCAGACAAGGAGTGCCCGCTAGTGGGTCAGAAGATCAACCCGCACGGCTTTCGGCTCGGCATCTCGACCGACTGGAAGTCCCGCTGGTACGCGGACAAGCAGTACGCCGAGTATGTCAAAGAGGATGTCGCGATCCGCAGGCTGCTGTCCAAGGGCATGGAGCGGGCGGGTATCGCGAAGGTCGAGATCGAACGCACCCGCGACCGGGTCCGGGTGGACATCCACACCGCTCGCCCGGGCATCGTGATCGGTCGCCGCGGTGCGGAGGCCGACCGGATCCGTGGCGAGCTGGAGAAGCTATCGGGCAAGCAGGTGCAGCTCAACATCCTCGAGGTCAAGAATCCCGAGGCGGAGGCTCAGCTCGTCGCTCAGGGAGTCGCCGAGCAGCTGTCCAACCGGGTTGCGTTCCGCCGTGCGATGCGTAAAGCGATCCAATCGGCGATGCGTTCACCGCAGGTCAAAGGCATCCGGGTGCAGTGCTCCGGGCGTCTGGGCGGCGCTGAAATGTCCCGGTCGGAGTTCTACCGCGAGGGCCGCGTTCCGCTGCACACGCTGCGGGCCGACATCGACTACGGGCTGTTCGAGGCGCGCACCACGTTCGGTCGGATCGGTGTGAAGGTCTGGATCTATAAGGGCGATGTGGTCGGTGGGCGACGTGAGCGGGAGGTAGAAAGCGCTTCCAGAGCGGCAGACGCCGCAGCCCGCGCGCCGCGCCGGGAACGTCCAGCGCGACGCCGTTCCGGCGCTACCGGGACGACCGGCACCTCGACTGAGGCGGGTCGCGCTGCGGCGGCGGAGCTTGCTGGTGCGCAATCCACTGAGAGCGAGCCGATCACGAGCTCAGCGCCGGACCCGACCAGTCCACAACGTCCGGCTGGTACTGACGAGGCCGCCACCGCAGGGCTCGGGGAGGGCTGAGACGTGTTAGTTCCACGCAAGATCAAGCATCGCAAGCAGCACTCACCAGGTCGGTCGGGGATGGCCACCGGCGGTACCCAGGTCACCTTCGGTGACTTCGGTATCCAGGCTCTGGAACCGGCCTACGTGACCAACCGACAGATCGAGTCCGCCCGTATCGCGATCAACCGGCATATCCGCCGTGGCGGCAAGGTCTGGATCACGATCTTCCCGGACCGTCCACTGACCAAGAAACCGGCGGAGACCCGAATGGGATCCGGCAAGGGCTCACCCGAGTTCTGGGTGGCCAACGTCAAACCAGGTCGGATCATGTTCGAGATGGCTTACCCGAATGAGTCGGTCGCCCGCGAGGCGTTGCGCCGCGCGATGCACAAGCTGCCGATGAAGTGCCGGATCGTGACCCGCGAGGGGGTGGACTTCTGATGGCGACCACCACCGCCGCGAGTGAGCTGCGCGAGCTCACCGACGACGAACTGGTGCTGCGGCTTCGCGAGTCCAAGGAAGAGCTGTTCAACCTGCGCTTCCAGATGGCCACCGGGCAGATGGACAACAACCGCCGGCTGCGCACGGTCCGGCGTGACATCGCTCGCATCTACACCGTGATGCACGAGCGTGAGCTGGGTCTGTCGGTGTCTCCTGACGCCGCCGCCGGAAATGAGGGTGCGGCATGAGCGATGTGCAGCGGAACAAGAGGAAGGTTCGAGAGGGTTACGTCGTCTCGGACAAGATGGACAAGACGGTCGTAGTGGCGTTGGAAGACCGCAAGAAGCATCCGCTGTACGGCAAGGTGCTGCGCTCCACCACCAAGGTCAAAGCGCACGACGAGGCCAATGTCGCGGGGGTCGGCGACCGGGTGCAGCTGATGGAGACCCGTCCGCTGTCGGCGACCAAGCGCTGGCGGCTGGTCCAGATCCTCGAGAAGGCCAAGTGAGCCAGGTGGGCTGCGAGAAGGACCACGAGAAGGAGTTGACGTGATCCAGCAGGAATCGCGACTGCGGGTTGCCGACAACACGGGTGCCAAGGAGATTCTGTGCATTCGGGTACTCGGCGGTAGCTCGCGCCGCTACGCCGGCATCGGGGACATCATCGTGGCGACCGTCAAGGAAGCCATTCCTGGAGCCAACGTCAAGCGCGGCGATGTGGTCAAGGCCGTCATCGTGCGCACCGTCAAGGAGAAGCGCCGACCGGACGGTTCCTACATCCGGTTCGACGAGAACGCCGCTGTGCTGATCAAGCCCGACGGTGAGCCGCGCGGCACCCGGATCTTCGGTCCGGTCGGTCGGGAGCTCCGGGACAAGCGGTTCATGAAAATCATCTCGCTGGCCCCGGAGGTGCTCTAACCATGAGAATCCGCAAAGGCGACACGGTTGTTGTCATTGCCGGCAAGGACAAAGGCGCCAAGGGCAAGGTTATCCAGGCCTACCCGAACGTTGGACGGGTGCTGGTAGAAGGCGTCAACCGGATCAAGAAGCACACCCGGATCAGCCGCACCCAGCGCGGTGCGCAAAGTGGCGGGATTGTCACGCAGGAGGCCTCCATCGACGTGTCGAACGTCATGGTCGTCGACTCCAGCGGCAAGCCGGCCAGGGTGGGTTACCGCACTGATGACGAGGGCAAGCGCGTGCGCGTATCCCGGCGCACCGGCAAGGACGTCTGAGATGACTGAGACTTCTACGATAGAAGGCGACCGTACGGCGGCGATGCCGAGGCTCAAGGCCCGGTACCGCGAGGAGATCGTGGGCGCGTTGCGGGAGCAGTTCAATTACGCCAACGCGATGCAGATACCCGGGGTGGTCAAGGTCGTCGTGAACATGGGCGTCGGCGAGGCTGCTCGAGACGCCAAGCTGATGGACGGCGCCGTGCGGGATCTCGCCGCGATCACCGGACAGAAACCGCAGGTTAAGCGGGCTCGCAAGTCCGTCGCGCAGTTCAAGTTGCGCGAGGGGATGCCGATCGGCGCGAAGGTGACTCTGCGCGGCGTGCGGATGTGGGAGTTCCTGGACCGGCTGCTGTCGATCGCGCTGCCCCGTATCCGCGATTTCCGGGGACTGTCGCCGACCCAGTTCGACGGTCACGGTAACTACACCTTCGGGCTCAATGAGCAATCGATGTTCCGGGAGATCAACCCGGACAACATCGACCGCCAGCGTGGCATGGATATCACCGTGGTCACCTCCGCGACCACCGACGAAGAAGGCCGGGCGCTGCTGCGTCGTCTGGGCTTCCCCTTCAAGGAGAGCTGATGGCGAAGAAGGCGCTGGTCATCAAAGCCGCGCGCAAGCCCAAGTTCGCGGTGCGGGGGTACACCCGTTGCCAACGCTGCGGGCGGCCCAAGGCGGTCTACCGAAAGTTCGGGCTATGCCGGATCTGCCTACGCCAGATGGCCCACCGGGGCGAGCTCCCCGGCGTGAGCAAGTCCTCATGGTAGAGCGCTTCGCGCCCCACCAGGTGAGTGGTCGCCACTCACCGGACGCAGCTAATAGTCGCCGTAGGCCCGGA
>JAICHZ010000288.1 GCA_025924655.1 Pseudonocardiaceae bacterium
GACAAAACCGAAGCCCTTGCCTGCGTCGTACCACTTGACCTTGCCGGTCGGCACTGACCTCACCGTTCCCTCGTGGAGTACCGCCTGCCTGGACCGCACGACCAGCAAGACGAACGCGCCCCGAACGCACCCGGGACGCGCATCCCCCAGCCTACGACCTTTCACCGCTTCCGGGCGCTTCCCATCACCCGGAATGGCGCAGTTAGTCGTCGTCTAGGGGATCGTCGACGATCGCCGGTGCCCAGTACCAGTCTCGTGCAGTCAGCGGGCTGCCGCAGCGCGGGCATTCGCCCCGCTGCCGACGGGCAATGCGCACAGCAGACCACTGCTCGTTGAGCCGGCGTCGCTCCTCGGCCTGCCGCCGAAGTCTCGGCTGTAACGCCTGGATGGTCCAGGTTGCCCCGAGCAGCACCCCGAGGCAGGCCAGCAGGATCGCGGTCAGCACGTGCACCGTCACGGCGCTACGCGGGATATTCCGCCACGACAGTGCATCCCCAGGCCACGGCTGTGCAGCCGGGCGGTGGGGAAGCGTGTCGCGCTCCGATAAGACTGCGACATGATCACTACCCCTTCCACGAGGATCCGAGTGCCCACTACATCACAATTTGGTAACTGTAGACTGACATCAGATGTCTGTCTACCGATCTGTGTGGTCAGATGCCATACCGGTGTAGGCTTCGGTCTGACCACTACGGAAACGAGTCGTCGTGCATCGACTGCCGCCCGGTCCACCGAGCAACAGGTCATGCCCACGGCCCAGCGTCGCGGCGAGTTGAGCGCTCAGCCGAGACACTCAGGACAGGAGTGACGCTGACATGAGCAGCGGGCGTGACGGCAACGACCGGACCTCCCGGGACACCCAGTGGGAGCTGCGGTTGGACCAACGTCGGCCGCTACCGGAGGTGATCGAGGAGAAGCTGCGAGAGCTCATCGACAGTGGTGTGCTGGCGGCCGCAGAGCGGCTACCCAACGAGCCAGAGCTCGCAAGGCGGATGGGCGTAGCGCGCAGCTCGGTGCGGACCGCATTGCAGCGCCTTGAGGTGCTCCGGGTAGTGGAGGTGCGCCGCGGCCGGGGCTGGTTCGTCCGACGCAAGCCCGCAGATTATCTACCGGGTGATTTCATGGAGTGGCTCGCGGAGCGACGCTTCCGGATCGGTGAACGGCTCGAGGTCCGCATGGCGCTCGAAGGAATGGCAGTAAGCCTTGCCGCCGCCCGCGCCACCGAAGGCGAGATCGACGACATCGCGAAGCTCAGCAAGGACCACCTCGCGGCGTTCCCAGACGTCGACGAGCTGATCAGGACTGATGAGGCTTTCCACGACGCCATCTTCCGCGCAAGTCACAATGAGTTGCTGCTCGCGACGTATCGCATGCTGATTCCAGAGCTCACGGAGTGGCGCCGACGCAGTTACGCGGGCCGTGGAGTGGCGGCCCGCTCCGGCACTGAACACGACAATGTCGTCAACTTCCTCAAGCGGGGCGACTCCGCTGGCGCACGCGCCGCGATGCTCACTCACCTACTCAGCCTCTACCACGACATTCAAGCCGCCCACGATCAGGACGGACCACACGAACCGGCACATCTGACCACCTTCTTGGGCAGCGAGGACGAACCGGAATGGCCGGACCGCTGACACCAGCGACTGGCGGGCTGGCGCGCCCGGCCCTGTGACGTCAGGATGTTATGACCGACGGCGCAGCGGGGGTGTCTTGAGTGACAATGGAAGCGGCGTTTTCGGCATTGATCGGCGCTTTACTCGCGGTGGCGATAACGGTAGCGCTCCTAGTGGTCGGCTACCGGCGAATCCTGCGCCGCCGTTTGACCGATGAACTCGTACGGCTCTCGGGTCCGTCGATTGTTCGAGCGTTGTTACCGCTGCAGGTTATGACCACCTTTCTGTCGGAAATCTACGGGCACAGTGAGGCCAACCGCGATGTCGTCGCCGGCGTGCTGGGCGGTGAAGGCGTCGAACCGCATGGCGCCGATCTCACCATCAGTACGCATACCACCGTGGACTATGAGTTGCGCGCCGTCGACGATCAGACTTACGAGCTCATCTCCACGGTAAAGTATAGTTTCAAAGAAAATGTGGCAGACCACAGGTTTGTCATCTTCGCCACCTGCGACGCGCTGCTTCGTAACTCCATCACCCTCGCGTGCCGGTTGCCTCTTTTCGAGTCGTGGTTTGTCCCCGACCGGCTATTGTTCGAGCCGTCGGTGGACGCGATGCTCCCTTCGGTAAACATCGGCATCCGTTACACCGACCTCGACGGTGGTCATCACGACGTGGCACCCGGCAAGGTGGAGTTGACCGAGGTGAGCTACCGGGACTGGCCCGAGTTCCTGACCTTCTTCCGCGGACCAATGGGGTCGATGCCCCGCCAGAACCCAGCACAATACATGAGCACGCTGCGAATCTTCGAGTGCGACCTCGGCGAGCTCACTGACGTAGACGACATCGTCGGCTCGGTAGAGAACCTGTCCCTCCAGTCTACGACGCTGCAGCGGGTGGATGACGGCTTCTGCTTCTGGCAGGCGCCATACCCGTGCTACGTCGAGCGAATTAGCTTCGACGCCGTTGCATTGGCCCTCAACGGATCTGCTTCCTGGTTGTTCCGGGTAGTCCCGTTCACCTTTCGATCGACCGCTACCGGCGGATGGACCCGGGCTGAGCAGCTGAGCGACCTGGTCGTACGCTCCTGGCTGCTCCCCGGCCATGGCGTCGCCCTACTGTGGAAACCATCGAATGACTACACCAGCGGGATGTGACATCCCGGCACTGCACGCGACCATCGCGTCATCGAGCGCTCTGCATGAACAGCGCCGCACCCTGTATCAGCTCGCCGCCGATCTGTTGGAGGTGGACGGTCCGCGGGTGTTGCAGCGCGACATCATCGATAGTCCCCTGACCCGCCAGCAGATCGGCGACGCACTCGCTGGTCGCAGCAGACTCTCCTGCTCCGGGCTGGTCGCCGTCAGTGCTCTCGCGGCAGCGGACGCCCCAGCCCACGGCCTCCAGGTGGTGGCGCGGCCGGAGGCGAACACACTGCTCGCGGACGCCCTGGCAGAGGTCGGTGCTGAGCTGGCGCGTCAGCGGGCGCCGTTTACACGACCACGCCTGCTCACCAAGATCGACGGAAGCAGATTCACCGCGGCGCTCGCAGCACTGCATGACGGCATTGCGCTCGCTCGGGTGATCAGCCCTGAGCTGGTCGAAGATCTGCTCACGCACGTCGCACTCGTCGGGATGCTCGACCCCCACCGGGCTGGTGGACTATCTTCGGGTTCCTCCCGCACCTTCCCCGGTCTCGTCCTGCTGGGCAGTGGTCGCTCCAGCATCGACGTGGCCGAGGCGCTCGTGCACGAAGGAGCTCATCAGAAGCTATTCGATCTCGGCATCACCCACGACCTGCTTACAATCGATTCGGAACGATGTGCACCGTTTCATCCGCCGTGGACACCAGCGGATCGCTTCTGGTCGCTTGAGACGACCCTCGCCGCCTGCCACGCATATGCGTGCCTCGCGAGGTTTGGCCAGGACGCCGGCGTGCCGGCGGGGATGCGGATGGTTGGTCCCGGATCATTGCTTCCGGTCGCTAACGACCGGAGCGAAATCATCGGCCAGTGGCTCCTCGACAATGGAGGTTACCTCGGTAACGACGCGCATACACTGCTTGCGGGACTGTTTGGCCGGAGGCCGCGCATTGCTCCTACGGGCGACATTCCTTCCGTTGCTGTGGTGGCCGACTACGTCATCGACGACGAGCTGGTATTCCGGCGCTGCAGCTCCTCGGATCGGGTTCTGGTGGCCCGACCGTCGCTGCCACCGCAGCTCTACTGGATCAGTGCGGATGCGGCGGCACTGCTGGAGTTTCTCCGACACAGACCCTTCGAGGAGGTCATCGACACGTTCACCCAGCGGTGGAAAGTACCCCGATGGGAGGTCAGCGAGCGACTGACGCTGCTGCTGTCGTGCCTGTCCGCATCGGGACTCGTTACAATATCGTTATAGCGACATCGCGAGGCATTACGAGTTCGTCTGGCGGCATCGGATGGGCGTTGGCTCTGCGAGCAGCACCGGAACGATCGCTCTCCCGAGGAAGCGGGTGTGCCAGTTGATTGACTGTGCCACTACGCTTGGTACTCAGCGGGGGAGGTGGATCTGGGGTGGAGTCGAACAAGGGTTACAAATTAACGCAAGGTAGACCACGGCCAATCTGCCGGGCGTGTCAGCTCATGACTCGGGACCGCTGTCAACCGTGGCGGAGCGCCACGCCGAAGGAAAGGACAGGCTCTCATGCCCGTACAAGACGTCGTTGAGGACAGCGCACCAACGAGACATGCTTTGCGTGTCGACTGGTTCAGGCGCGAGCCTGGCGGTGGCACCATCTTTGCCCTGCCGGCAAAGGACGAAAATGCCGATTTGGCACCGGTTACCGAGCGCGACGCTGGCGGCGTCATGCACGACTGACGTCATGCGCAGGCGCTGCGCGGGCGGGGTTAGCACGTTAACCGTCGTGACCTAGGTTATGCAGGGCCAAAGCCGATGGCAGCGACGACCTACTGTGAGGCGACGGGACTGGACGAACGCTTCTTCATCCCCGTCCTACCGGGGTCTCGACCATGACTTGGGTCGACTTCACAACGGCCACCGCTAGTACCCCCGGCACCAGTCCCAGCTCCCGTGCCGCCTCGCTGCTCATCAGCGAGACGACCCGGTGCGGTCCGCACTGGA
>JAICHZ010000289.1 GCA_025924655.1 Pseudonocardiaceae bacterium
CCTCGACGGGCTGGACCTGCACCTCGTGCACGGTTCTCCGCTGGCCGTCAACGACTTCTGGTGGGAGTCGCTGCCCGACCACGCGCACCGGATGCGGATCGAGGCATCCGGCGCCGACGTGATCTGCTGCACGCATTCCGGGCTGCCGTGGGTCAAGCGCGTGCGGGACACCCTGGTGGTCAACGTCGGGGTGCTCGGCCGTCCGGCCAACGACGGCGGTCACCATGTTTGGTACGCGCTGCTCGACATCGTCGACGGCACCGCCACCGCGGAGCTGGTGTCGCTGGACTACGACTGGCCGGCGCACGCCGCCTCGATGCGCACCGCCGGGTTGCCGGAGGCGTTCACCCAGGCCGTGGAGACCGGATGGTGGACGACCTGCCTAGAGATCGTGCCGCCGGCGGAACGTTCCCGGGGCCGCTTTCAGCTCTACAAGTCGGCGATGCCGCCGTTCGCCGGCGAACAGGTGTCCTGGGGTGCCGCACCGGAGATATCGGACGACGGTCTCCCGGTGCTGCCGCTGTTCGGCTCCGCACTGTTCCCGCCAAGGCTGTGGTTGTACACCAACTTCCACTGCAACCTGGCCTGCAGCTACTGCTCGGTCGCCTCCTCACCGCAGGCCCGCCGCCGGGCCTTGGGCCTGCCGCGGTTCCGCGAGTTGGTCGATGAGGCAGTCGCGGAGGGATTCACCGAGCTCTACGTCACCGGTGGTGAACCGTTCCTCGAACGCGACCTCGTCGAGATGCTGCTCTACGCCACCGAGGCGCTCGACGTCGTGTGCCTGACCAACGCCATGCTCTACCAGGGTTGGCGACGCACCCAGCTTGAGCGGCTGGCGGGCAGGAAGCGGCTGATCCTGCAGACCTCGCTGGACGGCGCGCAGCCCCGATTCCATGATGACAACCGCGGACCGGGCGCCTGGGCCAAGGCGATGGAGGGGCTGGACCTGGCGCTGTCGCTGGGTCTGCCGGTGCGGGTGGGGATGACCGAGACATCGCAGAACTCCGCTGAGATCGAGCCGCTGCGAGCGCTGCTGGCGGCCAAGGGCATCTGCGGCGCGGACTTCGCGGTGCGGCCGCTGGTCAAGCGCGGGCATTCGGGTGACGGGGTGGCCATCGACACCGACAACACCGTCCCCGAGCTGACGGTCACGACCGACGGTTGGCACTGGCATCCCGCCGGCGCTGACCTCGACACCTCGCCGGACATGCTGCTCGCCGGCCCCGAGGTCAGCATGGCTGAAGCCAAGCGGCGCGCCGTGGAACTGTTCCTGCGGCTGCGCCAGCGCGACGGCTCCCTACCGCTGATCTACAACTGCGCTGTGTAGTTGCCCAACCTGGTGAGGAGCGTAGGCGCGGGCTACCTCGTCGACCTGCTCGTAACCGACCCGTAGCAGGAAATTGCTGTTGCGACCGTAAGACTTCATGCCCAGGACGAAAAAGTTCGGCTCGGGCACCCGAAGTACATCCATCCCGTGTGACGCCTGAGCCAGGCAGTCCGCGGGGCCATCGCCTGCTGCGGCCAGCAGCGCGGCCGAGAGGTTCATCGGGGCGGCGGTGGCGTAGCACTCGTGGACCTGGAGCTGCCGGTAGAGCGAAGTGTCACCCAGGTAACCGGTCAAGGCGATGATGCGATCGACAGCGATCTCCTCGACACCCCCGGTGATCGAGCGCAGCGCGACGACCACGCCGTCATCCGTTTCCCGCAACGCGTCGACCACCACGCCGGTGCGTACCTGCACGCCGGGCACCGAGCCGGAGTGCAGCCGTTGGGACATCGTGACGAGTTCCTGGCGTTGCGGAAGTGGGTCGTCGGGGACCTCTCCCCAGTCCGGGTCCGCTGCTCGCACCACCCACACGACGCGGGTGCCGGGCCACACGGCGACCAGCTCGGCGAGGTCACGCGCCGCGGTCTGAGCTGACTTTCCGGCGCCGACCAGCAGCAGCCGGCGGCCGCCCCACTCGTCACCGTCGCGGGTGAGGTCGGGAAGCCGGCGGATGATCCGGTCAGCGACCCGCAGTTCGCCCGGAGCGGGGATCCCACCGTCACCGAGGACGTTCGCGTGGCCGTAACTGCCGGTGCAGTCCAGCAGCAGGTCTGCGTGCTCCGTCCGGTCACCGTCGTCGGGTCCGGAAACGAGTAGGCGAAACGGGCGCGAACCACGCTGCGGGCTACCGATCTCCTCGTGCTTGAGCAGGCCCTCCCGGGCGACGGCGAGCACCCTGGTGCGACTGCGGATAGCGGGCGCCAGCTCCGGTAGCTCGGCTAACCGTCGAAGCAGCTGTTGGGCGAACTCACCACCGGTCGGGCAGTAATTGGCGGGCCCAGGCGGCGCAACCCCGGCGGCGCTCAGATGCGCCAGCATCCGCGTCGATGCATTCATCGACCAGGGTGTGAACAGCCGGATATGACTCCATGCCGCCACGTTGGCGGCCACCGACGCAGCCGACTCGTACACGGTGACCGACCAATCGTTGTCCAGAAAGGCCAACGCGGCATCGAGACCGATCGGCCCAGCACCGAGAATCGCGACATGGCCTGGTCCGTTGGCTACCGCTATCACCCGCACTCCGTTTCATCAGCGACGTAGTATCGGCGTCTATCTGTTCGAGACTGAGGGATGTTCGGATCGGTGAGCACGCCAGCAACGGTGTCGATCGTGGTGCCCGCCCTCAACGAGGCAAGCCGCATCGAGCCCTGCCTGCAACGCTTGCGCAGTGACTTCCCCGATTGCGACCTGGTCGTGGTCGACGGCGGCAGCACCGACGGGACCCTTGACCTCGCGGGGCGCTACGCCCGCACGGTCCGCAGTGCGGCGGGCCGTGCCACGCAGATGAACGCCGGAGCCGCAGCGACCACCGGTGACATCCTATGGTTCATCCACGCGGACTGCCGGGTACCAGTCGACGCGCTCGACCTGATCCGGCGGGCGCTACTGGACCCCGGTGTGGTCGGCGGCGGTCTGCGACTGCGCTTCGACCAGCGCAGCCTGGGCCTGGACTACTTGGCCGTCAGCTCCAACCTGCGGGCTCGCCGGCTGCACTGGATCTTCGGAGATCAGGCGATGTTCGTCCGCCGCGACGTGTTCGACTCGGTCGGCGGCTTTCCGCAGATCCCCCTCATGGAGGATCTGGAGATGTCTCGCACGCTGCGACGACGGGGTCGGCTGGAGGTGCTGCCGACCACGGTCACCGCGTCGGCCCGGCGGCTGGTCGACCAGGGTGTGTGGCGGATGACCGTGCTCATGCAGCTGCTCAAGCTGCAATACCTGCTCGGCGCCGACCCGGAACGGATCCGCCGGCGCTACGAAGCCGGCACCCGCCGCAGGCGTCGACGTCCCCGGGCGGCCGGGTCACAGCATCCCCGCTTCTCTCATGATCGCCGGCACTGAGCCGTAGCGGTGCACAAATGCACGGTGACCGCTCAGTTCCGGCGATCATGCGCACCTGGGCGCCATTTCAGCGGGGCAGCAACAAGAGCTTTCCGGTAGTGCGACGACCTTGCAGGTCCTGGTGGGCCCGGCCAGCGTCGGTGAGCGGGTAGCGGCCGCCGATGCTGATCCGTAGTGACCCGTCGAGGATCGCGTCGAACACCTCACCGGCGCGCCAGGTGAGTTCCTTTCGGGTGGCGACATAGTCTGCCAGTTTCGGCCTGGTGAGAAAAACCGAACCGGCGGAGTTCAGCCGCTGGGCGTCCACCGGCGGCACCGGCCCGCTGGCGGCACCGAACAGCGCGAGTATCCCGCGGCGGCGCAGCGAGGCGAGGCTGGCGTCGAACGTCGTGGCGCCCACCCCGTCGTAGACGGCGGCGACGCCGTCCCCACCGGTCAGCCGGCGGACCTCGCCGGCCAGGTCATCGACCTCGGTGTAGCGGATCACCTCCGCCGCCCCGGCCTCCCAGGCCAGCCGCTCCTTGTCGGGAGTGGACACCGTTGCGATCACCCGGCCGCCACGCGCGGTGGCCAGCTGGGTGAGCAGCAACCCCATCCCGCCCGCCGCGGCGTGGATCAACACGGTCTCCCCGGGCTGCACGGCGTGCACCGACACCACGAGATAGTGCGCAGTCATGCCCTGTAGCAGGCAGCCCGCGGCGATTTCGATGTCCACGTCCTGGGGCACCGGCACGGCTTGATCGGCGGGTACCACGGCAAGCTCGGCGTAGCTGCCGGGGCTTCCCGCCCAAGCCACCTGGTCGCCGACATCAACATCGCTGACGTCGGGTCCCACGGCGGTGACGGTGCCGGCGCCCTCAGAGCCGGGGATGAACGGCAGCGGCATCGGGTACGCACCGCTGCGATGGTAAGTGTCGATGTAGTTGACACCGGCTGCGGCGAGCTCGACGAGTAGCTCGCCGGGGCCAGGCGATGGATCGGGCAGCTCGGCCAAGCGCAGGACCTCGGGGCCGCCGGTCTCGGTGATCTGGATCGCCCGCATGGCGCCAGCCTACGAGCCACCGGCCACAGCGCGCCTGGCCAGCCCGAGCGGTAGGCAACCCGAACCGGCCAGCGTGTCGTGGAAATCCCGGAGTTCCCCGGGCCACTGGGCGCACAGCTGCTCGATCTCCAGGCAGCCGGTCAGGTAGGACGGAGCCTGCGTCGGCCAGGCGCAGTACCGGTCGACCTCGGCTTTGGCGGTGCCGGGGGACAGCGACGCGTGCGTGAGCATCGACTCCTCCGCTTGGTCCGGGTC
>JAICHZ010000290.1 GCA_025924655.1 Pseudonocardiaceae bacterium
CGCGCCGATTCCGCCGTAGTTGACCGCATCGTCAGCGGCCGTGTTGAAAAACGGCGGCTGCAGGATCGCGGCCGGGAACGTGATGTCGTTGCGCGACGGGTCGTAGTAGGCGTTGACGGTCTGCGGCGTGGTGAACCACTCCTCGCGGTCCACTGGCTTGCCGAGCCGGTCGAGGTTGCGCTGGTACTCCAGATGGGCGGAGCGAACTAGGTTGCCCACGAGATCGTTTCGGACGACCGCCAGCTTCGAGTAGTCCTTCCACTTGCTCGGATAGCCGATCTTCACCGCGAGTTTGCTGAGCTTGTCCCGGGCTTCGGCTTTGGTCGAGTCGCTCATCCAGTCCAAGCCGTTGATAGACGTGCGGTAGGCGTCGATTAACTTGTTGACCAGCGCGTCGATCCGCCGTTTGTTATCCGGTGGAAAGTAGCGTTGTACATATCGCTGACCGAGCAGATCGCCCATCGCGCCGTCGACCGTGGTGACGCCACGCTTCCAACGCGGACGCTGCTCCTGCTGCCCGGATAGGTCGCGGCCGCGGAACTCGAAGCGCGCGGTGACGAAGTCATTGCTCAGGTAGGGTGAGAAGTCGTCGATGACCTTGAACTTCAGGTACGACTTCCAGTCCGCCATGGGCATGGTGGTCAGCGCGCTGCCCAAGGCGGTGAAGAAACTGGGCTCTGCGATCACGAAGTCGGGGGTGCGCACGCCGGCTGCGTCGAGGTAGGTTTTCCAGTCCAGCCCCGGTGTGCGCGCGGTGGCGTCGGCGACGGTGAACTTGTTGTAGGTCGCCGTCGCGTCGCGGTCCTGCGCGGCGGTCCACTGGACTTGCGCGAGTCGGTTCTCCACACCGACGACCTGGCCGGCCGCGGCATCCGGATTAGCGACGCCGGCCAAACCCAGCAGGCGTACGACGTAGGCCCGGAACTGGTCCCGGACCGTCACGAACTGCGGATCTGATTTCAGGTAGTAATCCCGGTTGGGCATGGTAAGCCCGCTCTGCGAGACGTCCGGGACGTACGCTGATGCGTTGCGGGCATCCTGGTCGATAGACAGCGCGATGGGGCTGGGAGTGCCGTCCGCTGCACTCGCGCCGAGGTACCCGACGACGTCCGCAGGGCCGGCGAGGGCATCGATGCGGTCTAGTGACGCCTTCAGCGGAGCGGCCCCGAGTGCGTCGAGTCGCGCGGTGTCCATGAAGCTCGCGTAGAAGTCGCCGATCTGCTGGTCTGGCGAGCCGGCGGCACCATGCCGGGCCGCGCTGTCCTCGACGATCGTGCGCAGCTGTTGATCGGCCTCATCGGCCAGGATGTCGAAGGCGCCGTAGCGGGTCCGGTCGGCCGGTATCTGGGTGGTGCGCAGCCACTGACCGCTAGCGAAGGTGAACAGGTCGTCTTGCGGCCGAACCTGACGGTCGTACCCCGGCAGCAGCAGTCCCGATCCCAGCGGCGCAGGCGGAGCGCCCGCACAGGCTGTCACGGCCCACACCAAGACCATGGCGAGCGCACCGAGGCGCCACCGAGACCAAGTCACCAGATTCCCCCCAAAAGAGACGTGCGATCCACGCGACCATAGAACCAGAAAGGTGAGAACCGCATGACGTCACCCGTGGGCGGTACCGGCAAGTCCCGGTTCGCTCAGTAGTCTGCGCCGATCACCGGTGGCGCAGTCGGTGGGAGGTCTCCGACGATCGCGTTCGAGTCCTCATGGATGAGGTATTTGCTGCGGTGTTCCCGGTCCTGCTCGCCGTGCTGGTTGGCCGCGCCCCCGAAGGGCTGCCCGTACCCGGCCTCGCCGGTGTTGCGGACGGCTGGACCGGCGGTGCCGCGGGTGGCGCTCATCTCGTCGAAGGCCGGGTGGGCGCTGGCGGTCGGGCGGGGGCCGAAACCCGTAGGGGGCCGGGGACCGAATCCGGTGCGGGCACCTTCACCGGCGCCGCCGAGCCGCATTCCCGCAGCCGAGCCGCGTGCCGGTACCGACCGGGCTGATCCGGTGCTGCCTTCGGTGAGCCCGGTGCTGATGGGCAAACCGCCCGGAGACATGACCTGAGCTGATGTCGCGCCGCCTTGGTTTGGTGGCGTAAGGGTGTTCGCGGTCGCGGCGGGTGGCGTCTGGGCGAGCTGGGAGACCGTGGCCGCCGGTTGGTAGGCGGGCCCTTGGTGGGCTGGCGGTGGGGCTGCCGGTTGATGAGCGGCGCGAAGATGGGCGGGTGTACCGCCACCGGCGATAGCGATGGCTAGTGGGGCGCTACCGGCAGCGTCAATTCTGGGACTGCTCAGCGGTAGTGCCCCGATGCTACCGTCCAAGGCCTGCGGCGGGGTGAATGCCGGAGTGGCGTCGATGTTGCCGTTGGAGTTCGACTGATACACCCGCATTGCTTGGCGGGCCTGCTCGGCGGCATCCTGCTGGCGCTGCTGCGCTTTCTCCTCGTCGGAGGTGATTCCCGGAAACCAGTCCATCTTTTCGGCGGCCCACTCCCCGGGATCGCTGGAAAAACCAGTCGATTTCGGCGTTGGAGGCACCGGCGGGACGCTGTTCTTAGCGTTCACCCAATGCTCGGCTTGGTCCTGCGCCCGCTGCGCCACGGCGGCGGTGGTCTGCACGACGGTGTCCATCCACGGCAGCATTGCGCTGGTCGCCGCAACCGCATTGTCGGCTGCGGCGCCTTGCCGGGAGTCCAGGATGACGCCGATCGCGCTCTGCACGTAGGACTTGCAGGTCGTTCCGACGCCGTCACCGAGCCGCTGCCACGACTGGCTGATCTCCTGCAGCGCGTCGGAACCCGCGCCGCCGTTGATGTGGTCGAAGATGACCTGGTGGCTGGTGTCGTCGTAGTTGAAGTCAGTCCCCATCGCTGCTTCCCCTCAACTCTTCGGCGGCAGGTTCATCAGTACCGCGGCGGCGATCTGCTTGCCCACCTCGCACGACTCCTGCGGATTGTTCTTTAATGCTTGTTCTTCTGATTGATAGAGCACCGTGAAGCTCTGGCGCTCGGCGGCTTTGACGTCTATGTCGCAATGCGCGATGTCCGCGTTGGTCCTGGTGACGATGGCGGGGTAGCCGGCGACCTCGGTCAGCTCGAAGAACGGTAGGCCCCGATGGTCCCTGCTGTAAGCGACTTCCAAGGTCGGGTTGTTCGTGAACATCGTGAGATCCACCGATCGAACCAATTGTTGTTCCCGGGTCGTCTTGCTCCACTGGCAATCCAGGGTGCCGAACAGGCCGTCTGATTCTTCCGGTGGAAGGTCGAACCCGAAACCGGTCGCCTGCTTCGCTGTCAGCAACTCACACGGCCGGCGGGCCATCGCGGCGACATCGCGCGGATGGTTCACCGGCGGGATCGGGCCCGCCGCCGGCGCAGGGCTCGGTTGGGCCGGCACCGGGGCCGCGCTCGTACCGCTACCGCATCCCGCCGCCACGAGCACCGACCCGACCGCAACCAGGCTCGCCAGCAATCGGATCCTCATAGTGACCGGCCCAGACTGGGTAAAGGTAGCCCCGGACTGGGTGTGGTCGGGATGTTCAGCGCCTCAACGTGCAGGTATGTCTTCAGGTCCTCACGCAACTTCTGCGCCAGGTCGCGCAGCTGTTTCGCACCGGCGAGAAGGTTCGCCTCCAAGTTGTTGGCGCCACTGTCCGAGGCCCACTTACCAATCTGGGCTACCGCATTGAGGCTGACTCCATCCAATCCGGGAGCTGGAATGTTCGCCAGGCCCTGCGCGACCTTCGCCTGACTCTGGAGGTATTTGGCGGCGTGTTCGAGGTCGGCGATGGACTGCGGGACGCGCTCGTAGTTGATCGAGAAGCCGGCCGCCGCGCCGTTGCCACTGAGCAGAGCACCCAGCGCGGTGCCCTCCAGCACATTGCCGGTGTTGTCAGCGGCGCCGGACCACTCGTCACTCATCGCGCTCCCCTAGACCCAGGCGTGCACACAAGTGCGCAGAGTCTGCCACACCAACCCGGGCGCCGAGGCGACGCGCCCGCCACCGCGGTTGCGCATTCAGCGGGCTCAGCGTTCCAAAAGCAGGGCAAATTACCCCGCTAAGCCTGCTGAATGCGGGTGGGGCAGGGTCAGCGGCGAAGCAGGCTGGCGATACGGGTCAAGACCACTTGGAGTTCGGCTACGCGTAGGGCGCGTAGCGCGATAAGGAGGACAGCGCCGCCGAGCACGGTGGCGGCGGCGAGCTCGGCAGCGGCGCGCAAGGGGGGCAGCGCGTGCGGCAGCGCCACCCGACCCAGGCTCAGCACAGCCAACCCGGCGAGGGCGGCGACGCATGCAGCCACCGCGATACGGACCACCGTGCCCGCTACCCGCCGGGTGTGCAGGCTGCCGAGCCGGTGCCACAGCCACACCTGGCCGGCAGCGCCGCCGATGACGAAGGACGCCGAATTGGCCGCGGCGAGCCCGATGACGACCTGATGGGCGCTCAGCACAACAGGCGCAAGAAGCGACAGGCCGATTTTCCCGGCGACCATCAACGTCATGATCACGGTCGGGGTCCGGGCATCGCCCAGCGCGTAGAACACCCGCAGCTGCAGCAGCACCACGGCGTAGGGCAGCAGCCCGAACGCCGACGCGGCCAGGGTGTGGCCTAACCGGTCGGCCTGGGCGAGGTCGGAGTGGCCGTAGGAG
>JAICHZ010000291.1 GCA_025924655.1 Pseudonocardiaceae bacterium
CCACCGCTCCGGACGTGGCTTCACCGAACAGTCAACTGGCCAAGATCCTGACCTACCACGTGGTCGGCACCCGCTACGACGCGGCAGGCCTGATCCAGGCCGGCACGCTGGACAGCCTGGAAGGCGCCAAGCTCAAGATCGGCGGCACCGCGGCGGCGCCGACCGTCAACGGCGCTCCGGTGTTGTGCGGCAACATCCCCACCAAGAACGCCACCGTGTTCGTGATCGGGCAGGTGCTGTCCCTGCCAGCTTCCTAATAGATCGACGCACTTCTTCCCAGCAGCGGCGGCTCGGTAGGGGGGAGCCGCCCTGCTGGGAAGACGTCCAGTGCCCTAATGACTCAGATCACCGCCATCGCGCACCCCGAGCCAGCTACCACGTCCCGCTGTCCTGGGACCATCCCGGAGCCGAGGACCGCCGGAGGCCTGAAACCCGCGATCGGGGCCTAGCAACGTGAGGATCTCTCTGATGGCCGATGAGGCTCGATGGAGCGGCCGGCGGGCTGCGGGACCTTATGGCTGAGGGAGCGTCCGACGCTGAACTCGTGCGACGAGTCAGGGATGCCGACGGGGCGGCACTGTCCCAGCTCTATCAGCGCTTCGTCCGGCCCTGCTACTCGCTGGCTCGCCGGATCTGTGCCGACGACGGGCTGGCCGAGGATGTGGTGCAGGAGGTATTCCTGACGTTGTGGCGTGATCCGACCCGGTTCGACCCAGCGCGGGGCGGATTCGCCACCTGGCTGCTCACGGTAACCCACCATAGGGCGGTGGACGCGGTGCGAAAGGAGAGCACCATCCGTCGGCGGGTTGTGGCTGTGCCGGAGGCGGGCGAGGACTGGTCGCCGACCCCGGTGCCGGGCGCCGATCAGGCGGCGCTGGCGCGTGTCGCGGCCGGCCAGGTGCGCGCCGCCCTGCATCGCCTACCCGTCGCGCAGCGGCAGGTGCTCGCCTTGGCTTATTTCGGTGGGCACACTCAGAGTGAGATTGCGGTTCAGACCGGTGTCCCGCTGGGCACGGTGAAGTCCCGCATGTTTACCGCGGTGCAGCGGCTCCGAGCGCTGCTAACCGATCAGTTGGGGCCAGACACCCTGATCGCCGAGGCCCGCATAGTGAGGGGTGAACAGTGAACGAACTGCACCGTGATGCCGACTGCCCGCACCGCGAGCTGGCAGTCGGGTGGGCGTTGCACATCCTGGAACCCGCCGACGAGTCCCCGGTCGCCGCGCACATGCCCGACTGCCCGATATGCACCAGTACCGCCGCGGAGACCGAGGAAGTCGGCGCCACACTAGGCCTGTCCGTCCCGCAGGCGAACCCCAGCACCGAGCTGGAGCAGCGAGTGCTCAGCGTCACGGATGCCACCTGGGAAGCGCCGGTTGTGGCAACTTCGACAGGGCCACCGCGACACATCACGAGGCGATTCTGGCTCCGCGCCGGGAACTGGCTGCGGCCACGACGGTGATCCACGCCGTGGCGCGCCCCGGCCGCGGCGGTCCGGCGCGGTGATTATGTTTGCTGGGAACCGTGACGGCCGGGCGAGGGTGGGTGCGAGATGGCGCAGGCCACGAAAAGTACGAAGGAGTTCGGCGACAAGCGCTTCCTGCGGCGGCTGACGCTGGCCACGGCGTGGGGTGAGGGCCTCGACGGGTTCGACCTGGGGGTGCTCAGCGTGGTGCTGGTGCCGCTGTCGAAGGAGCTCGGGATCTCGCCGGTGTGGGCTGGCCTGATCGGGGCATCGTCGCTGATCGGAATCTTCTTCGGGGCACCGATCGGCGGTTTCCTCACCGACCGGTTCGGCCGCAAGCGGCTGTTCCTGCTCGACATCTGCCTGTTCGTCGTCCTCGGAGTGCTGCAGGCGTTCCTCGCTGAGGGGTGGCAGTTGCTCGTCGTGCGGCTGCTGCTGGGTATCGCCATCGGGGCCGAGTACTCCATCGGCTCGTCGATGCTCTCGGAGTTCGTGCCGGCGCACGGGCGGGGCCGCCGGGTGTCCTACATGCTCGTCTTCTGGTACGGCGGCTATCTGGTCTCGGTGGTGGCCGCTTACGCCCTGCTGGACGGCCTGGGCTGGAGCTGGCGCTGGACGCTGGCCACCAGCGCCATCCCGGCGCTGGTCGTGCTGGGGCTGCGCATCGGGTTACCCGAGTCGCCGCGCTGGCTGATGCTGCACAAGCGCACCGGCGAGGCCCGTGCGATCATCGACCGCTACCTCGGCGGCGAGCAGCACATGGCCGAGGCCGACTACGGCTCGGACACCAAGAACGACGCCGGCTGGCGGCAGCTGTTCGCCCGGGGGATGCGCTCGCGCACGTTCTTCGTCTGCACCTTCTATATCTGCGTGGTGACGCCGTACTTCGCGATCTTTACCTTCGCCCCGAAGGTGTTCGAGTCGCTGCAGCTCAACGAGATGGCCGGCACGATCTTCGCCAACAGCATCGCGTTCATCGGGGCGATCGTCGGCATGCTGACGATCGAGCTCATCGGGCGCCGCAAGCAGCTGATCGGCCCGTTCTGGATCATGGCAGTGGCGTTGCTGGTGATCGGGCTGTGGGCCGGTGCGCCGCCGATGGCGCTGGTCGGTGCGTTCGCGGTCTTCGCGTTCTTCAACGCCGTGACCGGCAATCTCACCGCCGTGTACCCGATCGAGGTGTTCCCGACCGATGTGCGGGCCACCGGGGTGGGCATCGCCAACGCGTTCAGCCGGATCGGGGCTGCGGCGGGCACGTTCCTGCTCCCGGTCGGGATCGAGTCCATCGGCCTGCCGTGGTGCATGGTGGTCGGGGCGGCGATGTGCGTGATCGGCGCCGTCGTGTCCCAGCTGCTCGCCCCGGAGACCACCGGCAAGTCGCTGAGCCACACCGGCCTGGTCGCCCCGCTCTCGCCAAGGATCGCCCCGGCCTAGGCGCTGACGAGGTGGAGATTGTCGAGTGCGCGGAAACTGTCGGAAACTCGCCAGGCGGGCGCTCCAGGTGCGAGTCGCCACTCGGTCAGTAGCGGAAGCAGCTGCCGCAGGGTCTCCTGGGCCTCCGCGCGAGACAGGGCAGCTCCGAGGCAGAAATGCGGTCCCGCGCCGAAAGCGAGATGCGGAGCCGGCGTTCGGGTGATGTCGAAGCACTCGGGGTCGCGGAACTGCTCCGGATCCCGGTTCACCGCGCCAAGCAGAACGAGCACCCGCTGGCCGGCGCGGATGGTGTGCCCGCCTAGTTGCCGGTCGATGAGGTTGGTCCGGCCGACGATCTTGGCGGGGCACTCGAACCGAAGGATCTCCTCGATCGCCGGCTTGATCAGCGCGGGATCACGCTGGAGCAGCTGGAGTTGGTCGGGGTGTTCCATCAGGGTGAGCACGCCGTTGCCGATCAGGCTGGCGGTGGTTTCGTGCCCGGCGGTGAGCAGCAGGATGGTGGTGGCGAGCACTTCGTCGAGTGCGAGCGCGTCGCCGTCGTCGTCGCCGAGACCCAGCAGCTGACTGGCCAGATCCTCGCCAGGACGGCGACGGCGGTCGCCGAGGATGGGCAGAAGATGCAGCGCCAGGCTGGCGGTGGCCTCCTCGGCCGCGAGGACCGCTTCCTCGTCAGGGTCGAACTCGAGCATCCCTACCAGCTTGGGGGTCTCGGTACGCAACAGTCGCGCGCCCTCGATGTCGACGTCGAGCAGCTCGCACATCACGGCGAGCGGGATCGGATAGCCGATCTCGGCGATGACGTCGACCTCACCCGCGCTGCCGAGATCGGCGAGGGCGGCCTTGACCACCGCGGTGATCCGAGCGTGCAGCGCGTCGATGGCCCGGGGGGTGAATGGCGGGGCGAGAAGCCGCCGCAGCCGAGTGTGGTCAGGCGGGTCCATCGTCAACAGCGTCGTGCCCAGCGCTTGGGTTCCGAGTTCGGCGCGATCGAACCGTGCGGCCAGTGCGGGGTTGCGGTTCGGGTCGCTGCTCCACCCCGGACCGCGCAGCACGGCGCTCGCCTCGGCGTAGGAGCTGACCAGGAACGCGTCCAGGTCGCCGTCCCAGCACACCGGGTGCTGTTCACGCAGTGCGCGATAGGTCGGGTAAGGGTCAACGGTGGGAATCATCACGGCTCCACGGTCTCCAGTCCCCGCCGCGCCCAATGTTCGACGTCAAGCTCGCCGATCTCGGTGGCAGGAGGCCCGTCCTCGTCCCATTCGCTGCGGATCGCGGCCCACGGACCGGTGGCTTCCAGCTCTGCCAGCAAGGCGGTGAGTCCAAGATCGATGCGGGTGAGGAACACGTACTCGCGGGGCAGCTCGATGCGGCTCATCACCGAGCCGGTCGCGCCCCTGCGGGTGAAGTAGCCCTGCACCACGGACGCGGCGTACGCCGACGTGTAGGTGAATGGCTGCTCGGCCACCAGCGGTTGCAGCTTGTCCCGATACCACTCGAGCAGTTCCGCCGGTGTGGGTGCATCCGACGCGGTCAGGAAGCCGATCTCGACGAAGGCCTCCCACAAGGCTGCGGCGTCGTCGGCGATAGCGGCGGCGACGACCCGTTGCATCAACGTGACCTGTTGTGTGGAGAACTGGTTGACGCAACCGAAATCCAGGAACGTCACCGCACCGTCATCGTGGAACAGGTAGTTGCCCGGATGGGGGTCGGCGTGGAACATGCCCACC
>JAICHZ010000292.1 GCA_025924655.1 Pseudonocardiaceae bacterium
CAAGCCGAGCACCGGAGGGTCACGTCGATGCTCACGGAGTGCGAGCCTGTGACAAGGCACGACAGGCGAAGGCCCGAGAAGAAGGTCCGTGTGTCACCGCAAGGGCGACAGTAATAGTTCCGGATGACTCGCCCAACCTCTCAGGGCTCCGTCATAGCGGTCCTTTGTCCGGTTTTGCGGGCCGGGTGAACATGCGGATGACGGTGTGGGGGTCCAAGGTGGCGGCGCGTCGTGCGGCGGCGATGTTGACCGCGCCGGCCAGGCGTAGTGCGGTGGTGACGGCGTTGCGGAGGGCGGCGAGCACGGCGGGTGCGTTGCCGGTTCGGGCGCGGTGCGCGTCTTCGCGGTAGGTGACGTCGCGCACGTAGTGGACGCCGTTCTCGATCGACCAGTGGCCGCGCGTCAGAGCGGCGAGCCGGGCGGCGTCGGCGTGCTCGGAACGCAGGTTGGTGATCCCGTGGACGACTTCCTTGCGGGTGCGTTGCCCGTCCAGGCCACCGGTGTGGCGGACGATCCGGAAGACCTGCGCGGCGCCGGCGAAGTCGATCCCGGTCGCGGGCACCACGGTCAGGATCCGCTCCTCGGTCCGGCCGTGGCCACGGGAGCGCTCCCCGAAACGGACGGGCTGGTGGGTGCGGAGCTGGTCGATGACGGCCGCGCGGAGACCGGGCTGGTTGCCCTTGACACACATCAGATAGCCGGCGCCGGCATCGTGCAACAGCCGGGCGGTGGCGTGCTGTGTGTGTAGTGCGTCCAGGGTGAACACCATCGAGTCGGGGTCGTGCCCGGCGGCACGCAGATCGTCGAGAAGCGTTGCCACCATGGGGATCTCGTTGGTCTTGCCCGGGATCTGGCGTTGCGCCAGCATCACTGATGAGTCGTGGGTGCAGGCGCCGAGCAGGTGCGGCGCGGGCTGGTCGCCGCTCCGGGCGCCGCGCACGGTCTTGCCGTCGATGGCCACCGGCATCGGGCCGGCGTCCGGTTCCGGTTCGGGCAGCTGGCCGGCGGTCCACGCCGCGATCGCCGCCTCCAACGCCTGCGCGTCCACGCCGCACGCCATCCGCCGGATCGTGGCCTCACTCGGCGCGTGGACGGCACCGGTCAGCGGGTCCGGGGCCGCCCCCAAGGACAACAGCAGCTCACGATCGGCGGCGGCCGCCCACTGGGCCACCGCGGCGAAGGTCTCGAATCCCGCACACGACAACGCGCTCACCAGCACTCCCAGCACGAAGCGCAGCGGATGCCGCCGTGGCCCGCCCCGGCGGGGATCTGGCACGCCCGCCAACGCCGCCAGCAGACCACCTGCGTCCTGGGGAGCACGACTCGCCGCACGCGCGAGGGTAGGCAATGATGTGACCACGGGTACGGCTCCTGCCGACGATGACTGGCTTAGACACCGTGATCATCAGCGGGGCCGTACCCGCTCCCATGCCCTCCGCGAATCCGGAGGTTCTACGTCACACCAGTCACAGCAGTCACATCAACACCAATCGCCATTGTGACGGCGCCCTGGGTTCCCCCCGGACCGTAGAGGCATCCTCAATCGCGACACGCTCCGTGACGGCGGCACGCGTTTGGCAAGGAAGGCAGGACGGGATGTCTCAGCATGAGCTAGTCCTGAGATAATTGTGCTCGTGGATGGAGTCGAGCAGGGCAACAGGGCCTCGGGCGGAGAGCCTCTGAGCGAGGACCAGCGTAAGCATCTCGAGTTCATCCAAGCCGTGATTTCCCGGCTCGCCTCATCCTCCACGGCGACCAAGGGATGGGGACTAACTGTGGCCACCGCCGCATTCGGGTTCTCGGCTACCAAGGCCGTCCCCGTGGTAGCTGGGCTGGGCCTCGTGGTCGTGATTTTCTTCGGGATCCTCGACTCGTACTACCTCCGCGAGGAACGACTCTTCAGGTACCTCTACGACGACGCACGGCGTGGCAAGGTTGGGGTCTACTCGATGAACAAGAACGAATATTCCAGCAAGTGCAAGCGGAGGAGCGTCATTCGCTCATGGTCCGTACTCGGCTTCTATGGGCCGCTCCTGCTGGTGGGCTTTGGAGCGCTGATGTGGTCCATCTTGGGGTGACCTCACGCTCGAAACTCCCGACGCAAGGTCTCCCAAGCATCGTCCTTGTCGCCTTCCGAGTAGTGGGTTTCCGGAGGCCAAATGCGACCCACCGCGTCGTCCTCCCATCGAGGTACGACGTGCACGTGTAGGTGCATGACGGTCTGCGTGGCGGCTGCCCCGTTGCTCTGGATCACGTTGAGGCCGTCCGGTCTCATTGCCCGCTTGACGGCTTCGGCAAGTTTCACGGTCTGGCGGGCGAGCTCGGCCGCCAGGTCCTCGCCCACGTCCCAAATGTCGCGCACGTGGGTGCGTGGGACGAGGAGCGTGTGGCCTAGGGTCGCGGGCTCGGGAGGGACGAACGCCACGACCGAGTCTGTCCGGAATACTTCGCGCGCGTCCGCCTCCCGAGCGACGATCTCGCAGAACGGGCAGTCGGGATCAGTTGACAGCGTCGTAGGCATCGTCGACCCACGTTCCAAGGTTGTTGTAGCCGTCGTTGTTGATCCAGTCGTAGGTCGAGTAGCCAGCAGGCAGAGGGTTGGTCCCCTTGTAGTCGGTGTTCCCCGCGAAGTCCTTGATGTTGTGGATGTAGATGCCGATCAACCCGTTGCCGCGTTCGATGCTCTTGTCGATTTCGTACTTCACCCAGCGCCGGGAGGCGGTCTGCGCCCCGATGAGGACGGCCGTAACGGAGGTGCCCATTAGAGCGTTGTCGATCAACTTCTGGACTGCCGAAGGCCCGGACGTCTTTGCCGACTCCCAAATGGATGCCTCGATCCACTCGGGGGTGATCGAGGACTTGAACTGCGAACTCTTGCGAACGACGGATGCACGCTGCACGTCACGCTCATAGTGGAAACTAAAGAAGGTCCTGTGGGCCATGTGGGCTCCTCTCCCTGCGCCTACGCCGGCCGTAGGCCTGCAATCACGATATCGGCGGACGCCGACACGGCCGGTCATCTGGTGGCGCTGCTGCGAGCGTCGAGCGCGCGGAACCGCGCTTGCGCAGTGCTCAGCGCGGACCCAGCGTCGATGGCATATGCGACGGACCACTGGGGTCGATGCTCGCCCCTCCTGAGGGTTCCGATCGGCACGGCTCCGGTCCCACTCGCCGGATCACTCACCGCAGTGCCCTCAACTTCGCCAACGACTCGACTCGACTCCGGCAGATCGTCCCCGAAGGGGATCGTGAATCGGGGCGGCGCCGACGCGCGTTGCGTCCAAGCTGACGCCCGTCGGCGGGACGGCGGGCAAGCCCCCTGCGTCTGTTGCGGCGAGCACCGCAACACCGCCAGTCGTCGTTCCGCTTCTGGGCTGCCTGGCCCGACACAACTCACAGAGGTCGGCGTCGAACTGGTCGCCGGGCTCGAGTCTTGTGACGCCGAGGATCGGTGCTATGCCAGCAGCTGTGTCCAGACGTCTACGGACCGACGGCTCGACGCGACGGCAGACTTCTTCCAGGGTGGGAGTCTCAGACTTGGGTGGTGATGGATGAACGGTGTTGAGATGACCACGGCCGAGCGGACGGTCCTGGCCGATTTTCTGGCGACTCTGACGCTCGAACAGTGGGAGGCGCCATCGCTGTGTGAGCGCTGGCGCGTACGAGACGTCGTCGCTCATGTGATGAGCTTCGACGGCGTCAATCTGCTTGGCATGCTTCGCCGCGCCATCCGCGGCCGGATCGTGCACATCAACCAGGTCGGCGTTGACGAACTTGCGTCACTCAGCACCGAACAACTCCTCGACAGGCTGCGTGCTCATCTTCGGCCACAGGGGCTGGCCACAACCTTTGGGGGCCGGCTCGCCTTGCTCGATGTCACCATCCATCATCAAGACATCCGCCGCCCGCTCGGTATGCCGCGCCAGATCCCGGCCGAACGGCTGCGCTGCGTCCTGGACGACAGCCTACGCAGCCCCGAGCTGCCGGGGTGGCACCTCTCCCGCGGCGTGCGCCTGACACCAACAGACCTGGACTGGAGTCGCGGCTCGGGGCCGGAGATTACCGGCCCGGCGGAAGCCGTGCTGATGGCGGTCGCCGGCCGGCAGAGTGCCGTCGAGGAGCTGACCGGTCCAGGGCAGCCGATACTAGCTAGCCGGCTCGCACGCTGACGGCACCCTGCGCACCATCCCTATCGGGTGACCGCACGGCCATCGGGCCCCTTGGCGAGTGAGGCTGACGTGTCGCCGCGGCCGGTTGGGCTTGCGGGACGTCCGGGTATGGCCGAGGTGCGGACGGGTCTCGTCTGCGCGGTGCCGCTCGAACAGGGCGGCGAACGGCGCTCGGAGTGTGCGCGGTTGTCGCGAACCCACGAGCGAGGCGCCGGAGCGTCTCGATGGTCGGGACGACGGGAGTGCCCATCTGATCGGCCAGTCCACCACGGAGACCAATGTTGGGGCTTTGCCGCTTTCTCTCGCCTGTGGTTTGTCTTCGCTGCATGTGCATGTGCAGGTGGGCCGAGGCGTGCACGGGCCGCTGCGGTGTCGCCGGAGCCGTCTCGTCGTCATGGGTGTTGCTGGCTGGCGGCGAGGATGCCTGGTAGCACGTGGTCGACGATGTGCTGCGCG
>JAICHZ010000293.1 GCA_025924655.1 Pseudonocardiaceae bacterium
GGCAGCGGGTACCAGGGAGTCTGCAGGGTCCCGAGGCCTGTGCCGCTGGGCACGTCGTCGTGCCACACCGTGCTGTTCGGCGGTGCGCGCAGCGGCACCGGCGTCGGTTCCGGCAGCGGTGCTGTCCGCATGTCGCCGGTCAGCGCCGCGGTCCCGACCGCTGGGCCGAACCCGGGTTTAGCGGTCGCGAGTACCTGCACCGCCGGGGCCAAGCCGCAGGGCTGGCCGGTCAGCGCTCGCAGGTTCATCAGCGTCACCGAGGCGCCCGGGTACTGGCGCAGCGGCGCGACGGTGAACACCAGCAGCATCAACCCCACGCCGAGGCCGGTCGCGGTGACCAGCACGGCCCGCGCCGGCCGGCGTAGCCACCACCAGCCCACCGCGGCGACGGCCAGCCACAGCAGCGGGTTGCGCAACGCCAACGGTCCCAGCGACGGCGCGAGCAGACTCTGCGCGTAGGGCCGGTCGAAGAACAGGTGGTTACCGAAGGGCTGACCCCAGTCCGACAGCGGGCGCCACAGGTTGGGCCCAGCGAAGGCAACCGACACGGCGGCCACCAGCCCGGCGCTGCCGATGGCCATCGTCGCCGCGCCGGCCCGCCGAGGCAGCGGTGAGCGGATCAGCGCAACGGCCAGCAGCACGGTGGCCGGCGCTGCGACGGCCCCGAAGTGGTTCACCCATTTCGTCGGAGTGAACGCCATTGCGACCAGGCCCAGCGCGGTGATCGCCGCTGCCTCACCCAGTAGCTGGCCGCTGCGCCCTGCGGTGCCGGGACGCCGCCCCGCGCCCAGGGTCACGGCCAGCAGCACGCCCAACGTCACCAGCACCGGCAGCCGCTTGCCCCACGCTCCCCGATCGTCGGGCACCAGCAGGTTGGCGTAGTGCAGGTACTCGTCGTACCAGGCGTACTGACGGTAGTACCAGCGGTGCACCGCGACCGATTCCAACACGTCGCCCACGGTGGCGTCGGCGAAGCCGACCGGGATGACGATCGAGGCGGCCGCGCCCACCAACAGCACCGCTGTGACCCGGTTGAGCGCAGACTCGCTGCGCCACCACTGGCACAGCCATGGCAGCGACATCACCAACGGTGCGGCGGCGACCAGACCGGTGGGCGACACCGTCACGGTGAGCGCGGCGACGGCGACGGCTCCGGCGTACACCCCCACCGAGCGACGCCGGCGGGCCAACTCGGCCAACACGAGGACCCCCGCGGTGCCCAGCGCGATCAGCGGTTCGGGGCGCAGCGTCATGCCGTAGGGCAGCCACCACAGCAGGTGCGCGGCCGCCACCGCCCACGCCACCACGGGTCGCTGGGCCACCCGGTCCAGCGCCGTGGCGACCAGCACCCGAAGCAGGGCGTAGGTCGCCAGCCCGTAGGCCAGCGGCAGCAACCGCATCCAGCCCAGGCTCCAGTCGCCGCCGAGGGCGCCCCAGGCCTGCATCGGGTACTGGCTGGCGACGAACGGGTTCTCGGTGACGTTGAACTGGTAGATGACATTGCCGAGGTAGCCCGACTGCATCGCGTTGCGAGCCATCAGCAGGTACCACGAGTCGTCAATGTTGACCGGTCCCGCTACCACCCAGAACCCCGACACCGCGACGACCACAGCATCGGCCCACGACGGCCGCGGCCGGACCAGGCCCGGTCCAGCACCCCGCCACCACCGCCAGGCCAGCACCAGCAGTGCCGCCAACGCGAGACCGTGCGCGATCAGCAACGCCGTCTTGAGCAACGTGGGATGCGACTGGTACCGCGCGTCGGTGTGTAGCTGTACCGAAAGACCGCTCGCTCCCACCGCGTCGGTCTGCAGCTCAGCCAGCACCGCATCGGTCTGCAGCTCAGCGACCTGCGGCACCAGCAGATCCGTCCGCGTGCCTACGCCGGCACCGTCCCGGGTCACTCGCACGCCACCCGCATCGGCAAGCACCTGGTAGGTGCAGGGACCGCTGGGCAGCGCCTGACGTAGCACCTCGGCCCCGGAGGCGGTGACCGTCACGACGCCCTGCTCTGCGGTCACCACCAGACCCTCGCCCGGGGCGGTGCCCACGTCGGCGGGCAACGTGCGCAGCGCCTCAGCTCCACCCGGGCGGGCGTCCAAGGCGCGCAGCGTCGCACACGGGACCGTCGCGGTGAGCTGCAACGGGCGGTAGGGCGACAGTGGGAGCACCGTGGAGCTGGGAAGCTGGCCAGCACGTGGCCAGCTCACCACCGGATCGTCGACGATCACCGGCGCGAGCATCACCAGAATCCCCAACACCCCGGTGACCAGCGCCAGCGCCGCGATCACCCATCCCAGCCGGCGTCGATTCCCGACGTCACGGCCACCGCGGATAGGCACCGCGGCAGGGTACGACCACCGCAGTTGTCTCGTGTGGTTGGTGTCGGGGACGGTGGCTAGGGTGAGTGCCGGTGCGCCGGGAAGGCTGGTCGGCAGTAGCTGTCCGACGACTTCAGGAGGTTGTCGTGTCTGCCGCCTTGACGCCCGGTGTGTTCGGGATCCGCGGTGAATGACGTCGTCCCGTTCGGTGTGGTCATTGCGATCATCAGCGTGGCGGGGTTGCTGGCGGTGCTGTCCAACCGGGTCAGCGAACGGATCCGGGTACCGGCGCCAGCGATCTTCCTGGTAGCCGCCGCGGTCGCTTCAGACCTGGTCCCGGCGCTGGGGCGGGTGCCCGTTCTCACGGTGCAGCGGGTGGTCACCGTGATGCTGATCTTGTTGTTGTTCGACGGTGGTATGCACATCGGCTGGCGCCGGTTCCGCGCCGCTGGCGGCGGAGTGCTGTGGATCGGTGTGGTCGGCACTGTGGTCACCGCGGTGGGGGTGGCGGTGCTGGCGCACCTGGTGTTCGGGTTCGACTGGCGGGTCGGGCTGCTGCTGGGTGTCGCGCTGGCCCCTACTGACCCGGCCGTGGTGTTCTCGGTGTTGGGCCGCCGGGAGATCTCCGGTCGGTCAGGCACCCTGCTGGAGGGTGAGTCCGGGGTGAACGACCCGGTCGGTATCGCCGCGATGGCCGCGCTGCTGGCTGCCGGAACCGCCGGTGGGTGGCACGCCGTGAGCGCCGGAGTGGGCGAGTTCGCCGTGGAGATGGTCGTTGGTGCCGCGGTCGGCGTCGCGGCCGGGTACGGGTTGTCGGTGGCGATGCGCCGGGTGCCGCTGCCCAGCGGGGCGCTGTACCCGCTGCGGACCCTGTTGGGTGCCGGGGCGATCTACGGGCTGGCCAGCCTGGCCCACGGTTCGGGGTTTCTGGCGGTGTTCGTCGCCGGAATCCTCGTCGGGGACCTGCGCGCCCCGTACAAGGCCGAGATCGAACGGTTCCACTCGTCGCTGGCCAGCTTGGCGGAGATCGTCGCGTTCGCGATGCTCGGCCTGACCGTGTCCCTGACCGGGCTGGCTCACGGCACCGCCTGGTGGGTCGGTCTGGCTTTGGCGGTGCTACTGGCCCTGGTGGTGCGTCCGGTGCTGGTCGGCCTGCTCCTGCTGCCCATCAAGATCAGTAATGGTGAGCGGCTGTTCGTGATGTGGTCCGGGCTCAAAGGCGCGGTACCGATCCTGCTGGGCACCTACATCCTGTCCGCCGGCGTGCCCGGGGCCGAGCGGCTCTACCAGATCGTGATCGTCGTGGTGGCGTTCTCGGTCATCGTCCAAGGCGGCCTGGTGCCCACCGTCGCCCATCACACGGGAGTGCCCATGCGGGTCCTGCAACCCGAACCCTGGGCGCTGGGCATGCGTTTCCGCGACGAGCCCACCGGCCTGCACCGCTACGACGTCGCCGCCGGCGCTCCCGCGGACGGCTGCAGCATCGCCGACCTCGCGCTGGGCGAAGACACCTGGATCAGCATGATCAACCGCGACGGTGTCCTGGTCCCAGTCCGCGGCGGCACCATCCTACAAGCCGGCGACGAAGTGCTCCTCCTAGCCGACCCCGACACCCACACCGACCCCCGCCCCCTCTTCGCCCCCCGTCGCCCGTAACCGCCCCCCGTCGCCAGACGTCGTGAACTCGACAGCACGGACGTTTTCGGCGCCGAAAATGTCGGTACCGTCGAGTTCACGACATGACCACCATGGGTGGGTCTAGCGGATGATCTGGATGGGGATGTCGATGTTGAGGGCGGCCCAGGCAGGGTCGGCGGTGACCGTGGTTAGGTCCAATCTGGCGGCCAGGGCCAGGCAGCATCGATCGCCCAGAGACAACCCAGCCGCACGGGTGCTCGTCCAGAGGCGCGCGGCGGTGACCGCGTCGGCTTCGGTGAGCGGTTCTACCCGAACCCCGAGGGTGCGCAACCGGCTGGTGGCTCGCCCGGCGTCGGCGCCGTGCTGGTGGAGCTTTTGCCAGGTCTCTGACCAGTTCGCCGCAGACATGACCGCGACGGGGAGCAGCGGGTGCACCACCTTGGCGCCGGGTTCGTCGCGCAGCCACGCCAACACCGCTGAGGCATCCAACACGACCGTCACGATTGATCCTCGCGGATCGCTTCAGCGCGGCGGTCGGCGATGAGTTCGTCCACCACTGATCCCCCACCTGCCCAGGCGGCGGCGACGTCACGACGGATGCGGTCGGCCAGCTGCTCACGGGTTTCAATCACCACCCGGCCGTCTTCGACGTATGCCA
>JAICHZ010000294.1 GCA_025924655.1 Pseudonocardiaceae bacterium
CAGGCGGTGGGCGTCGTTCCGGTCGCCTCTTTCACCGTGACCAAGCTGCGCTGGCTCGCCCAGCACGAACCTGACGCGGCGGCCCAGACGGCGGCGGTCTGCCTGCCGCACGACTGGCTGACCTGGCGCCTCGGCGCCGATCCGGCTTTGGAGGCATTGCGGACCGACCGCGGGGACGCCAGCGGAACCGGCTACTGGTCCGCCGCGAGCGGCGCCTACCGCAGCGACTTGCTCATCCGCGCGCTCGGCCACGACGCCGCCGTCCCGCGGGTGCTCGGGCCGTCCGAGCCGGCCGGCACAATGGTCGAAGGTTCCCTGCTAGGTCCGGGCACCGGTGACAACGCCGCAGCGGCCCTCGGACTCGACACCCGCCTCGGCGACGTGGTCGTCTCGATCGGCACCTCCGGGGTGGCCTGCTCGGTGAGCGACGCCCCCACTGCCGACCCATCAGGCACGGTAGCCGGATTCGCCGACGCCACCGGCCGGTTCCTCCCGCTGGTGGCCACGCTCAACGCGGCCCGAGTCCTCGACGCCGTCGCTGCGATGCTCCGCGTCGACCACGAGGAGCTATCCCGGCTCGCGCTGTCGGCTCCGCCCGGTGCCGGCGGTGTCGTGGTCGTGCCGTACCTGGAAGGTGAACGGACCCCAGACCGACCGGACGCCACCGGGGCCATCCACGGGCTGCGCCTGGCGACGGCAACCGCTGCGCACCTGGCGCGCGCTGCCGTCGAGGGATTGTTGTGCGGCCTAGCGGACGGCATCGACGCCCTGGTCGCCGCCGGTGCCCGGGTCGAGCGGGTGTTCCTCATCGGCGGCGGCGCGCGATCCGGTGCGGTCCGGCGGATCGCGCCCACCGTGCTGGGCCGCTCAGTGCTGGTGCCGCCGCCGGGGGAGTACGTCGCCGACGGGGCCGCTCGGCAGGCCGCCTGGGCCCTCAGTGGAAACATCGAGCCGCCGCGCTGGACACGCGCGGGGGTCGAGACCTACGACGGCGACGTCGTCGAGTCCATTCGGGCCCGTTACGCGCAGGCTCGTGAGCTCACCGTCGCGAGGCAGCGGTAGCGCAGAGCCATTCGGAGCCGAATCGCGACTCCCATGAACCGGCTGACCGCTATTCGGCTCCGAATGGCGATCTCTGTCCGAGGACCTGGGTGCAGTCATCGTGCTCGTGGAAGGCGGCTTTCGACCGGGTCGAGGGTGAAGGGGCGGTGGGGTTCGGCTTGGTACCAGTAGGCCACGGAGGAGTAGTCGTCGCTGCGTTTGTTCGCGTGGCCGTGTTCGATGCTGACCCGGATGGACCGCTCGAACGGCACGGGGTCTTCGATATGGAAGCGGTACAGGCTGATCTGCCCGCTCCAGTTGTCCCCGCCGGGCAGGGTGATGCCGTGATAGGGCGCGTGGTAGCTCTGAGTAGGGCACCACGCGGTGTTGAAATAGTCTTCCGTGCCGGTGCCGTGCAGGGTGGGTGGCCACGCCTCACCGTCGATGAAGATCATGTCATCGCCCTCGCCGTACCAGTTCCACTCGGTGGTGTCGCGAAGGTTGTGGATGTTGAGCACACACCCGACGTAGTGGCCGTGGCCGGTCGCGTCCAGGATGGTGTAGTTACCCGTCCCGTCGAGATTTGTGCCGGTGAGCAGGAACTCTGCGTTGCTCTGCGACGCACCCTCGGACCCCGGACAGGGATTGCTGCGCCGCCACTGCGCGTGGAAGCGGCCGATGCCGTCTTCCAGCTCGTCGAGTTCCTCGTAGTCGATGTAGTAGTAAAAAAAGACCTTCTCGTTGGCCAGCTCGCTGGTGACCTCCAGCCGGGCGCCCGCGGCGAAGGGCATGTGGAAAAAGCAGTTGAAGCCCTTGCCGTCCTCGGGGCTCATCTGGAGCGGGGCGGAGACGAAATTCGTGCTGCGACCGTGGCCCACCCCGAAGAAATCACCCAATGGGACCGCGATGCTGGGGTGGGCTTCGCCGTCCCAGTAGGCGCGGAGCACGAGCCGGCGCAGATAGTCGGGTTCGCGCATCCACGGGTCGCGGACGCCGCGTTCGTTGGCGACGGTCACCCAGATGTGGTTGATGCTGCCGGCTGCATCGATGTCCGCGAGGGTGACGGTCTGCCCCGGTTCGAGGGTGAGGCGGTCGTCGTTGCCGCCGGTGCGGTCCCAGCTTGACGCCCGGCGCCGGCGGGTGCGGCGCAGCCGCGGCAGGTCGCGCAGGCTCGAACCATACGGACCGTAGTTGACGGTCATGACCGGATGCCGGTGCGAAACGCTTCTTCCAGTGATTCCAGGCTGCGCTGCTTGGTTTCCGGCACCATCCACCACACGACCGGGAAGAGCACGACACCGATCACGGCAAAGACGATAAAAGCGGACCCTATGCCCGCGAATGCGACGAAGCTCGGGAACGTCAGTGAGATGACGAAGGCGGCCAGCCAGTTGAACAAGGTGGCGATGGCCATGGCCGCGCCCCGGACGGCGAGTGGGAAGATCTCGGCCAGCATCACCCACAACACCGGTCCCCAGGTCGCTGAGAAGGTGTTGGTGAACACCACGAACGCTGCTGCCGCGATGGCGAACAGTGCAGTCGAGTTGGTCGGGAGGATCAGCACTGCCGCACCGACGGCGAACAAGCTGGCCGACATACCCACCAGACCGGCCAGCAGGACCGGTTTGCGGCCTCGCCGATCGACGACTTTGGCTCGGACGACCAACGCGATGGTTCCGATGTTCACCAGCCCGTTGAGGAAACCGAACAGCAACGCGGTGGTGTCGGAGACCCCGAAGCCGGTGAGGATGGTCGGTGCGTAGTAGACGATCGCGTTGATCCCGGTGATCTGTTGGAAGACGGCAAGCAGCGCGCCCAGCAGTAGCAGCCGGCGCACCCAGGGAGCGGACAGCAGGGCCAGGGATCGCGAGTCGTGTTGCTGGCGTTCCAGCGAGGTGATCTCGGCGAACTCTCGCTCGGTCTCTGCGGTGTCGCCCCGCAGGCCGACCAGGACCGCGCGTGCCTGATCAGGCTGTCCACGCCGGATCAGTGATCGTGGGGTGTCGGGCATGGCGAGCATCCCGACCATCAGCACGACTGCGGGGAACACTCCGATGAGCAACATCCATCGCCACGAACCGGCGAAGGCCAGCGCGTAGCCGAGGGCGGCGGCCAACGCCGTCCCCACAATGATCATGTACTGGTTCAGCGAGGTGACCGTGCCGCGGTCCCGGGCAGGGGCCATCTCAGCCAGGTACAGCGGCACCATGACCGACGCGATACCGATGCCCAACCCCAGGATGAAGCGGAAAGCCACCAGCATGTTGACGGTCGCGGCGGCGCCGGCACCCAGGGCTCCGACGGTGAACACCACCCCGGCAGCCAGCAGGATCCGCTGCCGACCTTGCCGATCGGCCGCTGGGCCGCTGCCCAGCGCACCCAGCATCGCCCCGAACACCGTGGCGCTGACCACCGCACCTTTCTGCCACGGGGTCAGCGGCAGGTCGCGCGGGATGAACAGCAGCGCCGCACCGATGATGCCGTTGTCGTAACCGAACAGCACCGCTGCCAACGCACCCAGGGCGTACACCTGTCGCGTGGTCACCCGGGTCCGGAACATGGGCGCGACCATCAGCTACCTCCGATGCGTTGTTCTCGGGCTAGCGCGTGAGCGATCTTTTTGGTGTCCGGGTAGAGCTCCCGGTATAGCGGGTAAAAGCGTTCGTAGGCTGCGGCGGGCCCCGGCTGCGGCTCGATCGTGGTCGAGATGGGGTTCCACTCCGGTGACTGCTCGAATTTGACGGCGCCGATTCCCATGGCGGCGAGCAGCGCGTCCCCCAGGCAGGCGCCGATCGTCTGGTGGGGCAGCTGCTGCGGGGCGCCCAGCACATCGGAGACGATCTGCGTCCACAGGCCGCCTTTGGTGCCGCCGCCGACCGCGACCAGGCGACGGGCCTGCCCGCCGGCCTCGCGCATCGCTTCCAGGTTGTGCCGCACTCCGTAGGCGGTGGCCTCCAAGGCCGCCCGGTAGATGTCGCCCCGGGTGTGCCGCAGGGTCAGCCCGGCCACCACGCCGCGAGCGTCCGGGTCGAACAGCGGCGTCCGCTCGCCGGCGAAGTAGGGCAACATCAGCAAGCCGTGGGATCCGGGCGGCGACTGCTGGGCTTCTGCGACGAGCGGCTCGAACGATGATGCCCCGGTCAACTTGCGGATCCAGTCGGTGACCGCCCCCGAGGTCGCCATCCCGGCCGCGAAGTTGTGGGTGCCGGGAAACGTGCCCACGGTGCCCCACAGATCCGGGCTGCGGCGCGCACGGTCGAGCACCTCGACGAGGAACATGGTCGTCCCGTACATCAACATGACGTCGCCGGGCGCCGTGACGCCGACGCTGGTCGCCTCCGCCCAGGCATCGATCGTGCCCGCCACCACCGGAGTACCCGCCGGGATACCGATCTGCTCAGCGACGCCTGGTTGTACCTCGCCGACCACATCGCTTGGCCAGCACAGCTGCGGCACCTCGAGTCCGGGGGCGATGAGCTCGGTCCAGTCGCGGATCCAGCGGTGTTCGACCGGGTCGTACATCGGAGTGCACTGGCTGGCCGAGTGATGGTCGAGGATGTAG
>JAICHZ010000295.1 GCA_025924655.1 Pseudonocardiaceae bacterium
CGCTGGCCGCCATGCTGCGCACCACCGACCACAAGACCATCGGCAAGATGTACCTGGTCACCGCGCTGTTCTTCTTCCTGTGCGCCGGGGTGATGGCGCTGCTGATGCGCGCCGAACTGGCCCGGCCGGGAATGCAGTTCCTCACCCCCGAGGAATACAACCAGCTGGTCACCATCCACGGCACGATCATGCTGCTGCTCTACGCCACGCCGATCCTATTCGCATTCGCCAATTTGATAATGCCGCTGCAGATCGGCGCTCCGGACGTGGCATTTCCCCGGCTCAACGCGTTCTCCTACTGGGCGTTCCTGTTCGGTGGCATCATCGTGTTGACCGGGTTCCTGACGCCCGGTGGTGCGGCGGACTTCGGTTGGTTCGCCTACACGCCGTTGTCCGATGCCATCCATTCACCGGGTTCGGGCGGGGACTTGTGGATCATGGGCTTGGTGCTCGCTGGACTGGGCACCATTCTGGGCGCGGTCAACATGATCACCACAGTGGTCTGTTTGCGCGCACCGGGGATGACGATGTTCCGGATGCCGATCTTCACCTGGAACATTTTCGTCACGTCACTTCTCGTCTTGTTGGCCTTCCCGATCCTCACTGCGGCGCTGCTGGGTTTGGAGGCTGACCGGCGGCTCGGCGCGCACGTCTTCGATGCGGCCAACGGCGGCGCGATCCTCTGGCAGCACCTGTTCTGGTTCTTCGGCCATCCAGAGGTCTATATCGTCGCGCTGCCCTTCTTCGGCATCATCGCCGAGGTGATCCCGGTGTTCTCCCGCAAGGGGATGTTCGGCTACAAGGGGATGATCTTCGCGACGCTGTCGATCGCTGCGCTGTCCGTGGTGGTGTGGGCGCACCACATGTACGCCACCGGTGCGGTACTGCTGCCGTTCTTCTCGTTCACCACGTTCCTCATCGCGGTCCCGACCGGTATCAAGTTCTTCAACTGGATCGGCACGATGTGGCGGGGGCAACTCACCTTCGAGACCCCGATGCTGTTCTCGATCGGCTTCTTGGTGACGTTCCTGCTTGGCGGTCTCACCGGCGTGCTGCTGGCCGCGCCGGCGATCGACTTCCATGTCAGTGACACCTACTTCGTGGTGGCGCACTTCCACTACGTGCTGTACGGAACGATCGTGTTCGCCACCTTCGCCGGGATCTATTTCTGGTTCCCGAAGATCACCGGTCGGATGCTCGATGATTCGCTGGGCAAGTTCCATTTCTGGGCGACGTTCATCGGGTTCCATCTGACGTTCCTGGTGCAGCACTGGGTCGGCGCTGAGGGGATGCCCCGCCGCTACGCCGACTACCTACCCAGCGACGGCTTCACCACCCTGAACATGGTGTCCTCGATCGGTGCCTTCGTACTCGGCGCTTCGACGCTGCCGTTCCTGTGGAACGTGTTCCGCAGCTACCGCTACGGCGAAGTCGTTACCGTCGACGACCCGTGGGGCTATGGCAACTCGCTGGAATGGGCGACTTCGTGCCCGCCGCCACGGCACAACTTCACTGAGCTACCCCGGATCCGTTCGGAGCGACCCGCCTTTGAGCTGCACTACCCACACATGATGGAGCGGATCCGGGACGAGGGGCACATCGGTGGCCGTGGCCACCCGGTCGCCCCGAGCGAGCAGGCGACATCCGTCGTGGAGCGCGGCGACACCGGCTTCTCCGACCCTCGGGACAGGTGATCTGCGGCTTGCGGACAACCCTGCTGGTGACGGTCACCGGACGGGACAAACCCGGAGTCGTGTCAGTAATCTTCTCGGCGCTTACCCAGCACGGGGTCGAGATCCTCGACGTCGAGCAGGTGGTGATCCGGGGCCGGATCATTCTCGGCGTGCTGGTCGCGACCACTGCTGATCCGGAAGATCTCCAAGAGGCCGCCGAGCAGGCCATGGCCAGCATCGGGATGCAGCTGGAGGTCGAGGTCGGCGCTGGTGCGGTCGGTGCTAACGCCCGCGGATCTACGCATGTCGTCCTGGTACTCGGTCGGCCGGTCACCGCGCACGCCTTCACCGAAACGACGCGCGCGCTGGCCGCGTTGAACATCAACATCGACGCGATCCGGCGGATCGCGGACTATCCGGTCACCGGTCTCGAGCTGCTCGTGTCGGTACCCGCCGGCGACGATGCGCAGGCCGCTGACACCGCACTGCGCGCCACGCTGGTCAAGCTCGCGGCCCACGGTGAGGTCGACCTTGCCGTCGAACGGGTCGGTATCGCCCGCCGGGCCAAGCGTCTGGTGGTCTTCGACGTCGACTCGACCCTGGTGCAGGGCGAAGTGATCGAGCTACTGGCCGAGCACGCCGGCTGTGGGGCCGAGGTGCGGGCGGTCACCGAGGCTGCAATGGGCGGGGAGCTGGACTTCACGCAGTCGCTGCGTCGCCGGGTGGCCTTGCTGGCGGGTCTGCCAGCCGGTGTGCTCACCGAGGTGGCCAACGCCTTGGAGCTCACTCCCGGGGCGCGTACAACGGTACGGACCCTCAAGCGATTGGGCTTTTACTGTGGAGCCGTTTCGGGGGGTTTCACCCAGATCGTGCAACCGGTCGCAGAAGATCTGGGTCTGGACTTCTGTACCGCCAACCAGCTAGAGATCCACGACGGCAAGCTCACCGGTCACGTGATCGGCCCAGTGGTCGACCGGTCGGGGAAGGCCGACGCGCTGCGCCAGGCGGCGGAGCACTTCGGAGTCCCGCTGGCCCAGTGTGTGGCGGTGGGGGACGGCGCGAACGACATCGACATGCTGAGCACCGCCGGTCTCGGCGTCGCGTTCAACGCCAAGCCCGCGCTGCGGGAGGTCGCGGACACCGCGATCACTCAGCCGTTCCTGGACATCGTGCTATTCGTGCTGGGTGTGACTCGCGACGAGGTGGAGGCCGCCGACGCTGCTGACGGGATGCTTCGCAGAGTGCCCTTGTGAGCAGAAATACGAGCTAGTCGCAGCAGCGCGATTCGGTTCCGAATGGCGCTGCCAGCGCCGGGTGTTACGTGTTGACGAGCCGGGTGAGGGCGGCGCGGGCTACGGCAGGGTCGGTAGTGGGCCAGAACGGAGGCAGGGAAGCGCGCAGGAATGCGGCGTAGCGGGCAGTGGCCAGTCGGGGGTCCAGGATCGCTACCACGCCGCGGTCCTCGGTGGAGCGCAACAACCGGCCGGCGCCCTGCGCGAGCAGCAGCGCGGCGTGCGTCGCCGCCACCGTCAGGAAGCCATTGCCACCGCGGGCGGCCACCGCGCGTTGCCGGGCTGAGCTCAACGGGTCGTCTGGGCGGGGAAACGGGATGCGGTCGACCACCACCAGAGACAGCGACCGGCCGGGGACGTCGACGCCCTGCCACAGCGACAAGGTGCCGAACAGGCAGGTCGGTTCATCCTCCGCGAACTGCTGCACCAGCAGGCCGGTCGCGTCGTCGCCCTGGCACAGGATGGGGAGGTCCAGTTTGGCCCGCAGGGCCTCGGCCGCCTGCTTGGCGGCCCGCATCGAGGAGAACAGGCCCAACGTGCGGCCGCCCGCCGCGGTGACCAGTGCGGCGAGCTCGTCGAGATAGGCCGGCGTCAACCCGTCGCGGCCGGGCGGTGGCAGGTGCGCGGCGGTGTAGAGGATTCCGGCGCGGCGGTGCTCGAACGGCGAGCCCGCATCGAAACCAGTCCAGGCCGGGGTGGCGTCGTCGGCTGGTGGCGGCCGCTCGGTGGCTGTTCCAGCCGCGGCGGCGGGCGCCGGGGAGGATCCGGCAGACGGTCGCTGCCGGGGCAGGCCCCACTGCGAGGCGAGCGCGTCGAAGGTCCCGCCCAGGGTGAGGGTGGCCGAGGTGAGCACCACGGTTCGCTTCGCGAACAGCCGTTGCTGCAGTAAGCCGGCGACGCCCAGCGGCGCCACCCTCAGCACCCGCCCGCGCACGGTCTCCTCCGCCAACCAGACCACATCTCGCCGGTCGGACTCACTGTCGGGGAAGGCGACCAGTACCCGAGCGGCCGCCGAATGCACCTGCTCCAGCGCGGTCAGCGCGAGCCGGCGACGGGCGGCGGCGTCGGGGTCCTCCCGCCGTTCGGTCCCCAGGGCGGTGATGCAGTGGTGCGCCGCGTCGCGCACCGCTGTGAGGCCGCCAGCCATCCCGGCGCCGAGGGTGTCCCAACGCTGCGCACCAGCGTCGCCCAGCAGCAACGCCAGCCCGTCACCGGCAGCGGCCAGCTCGTCGGCGATCTGCTGGTCGATCAAGCGCCCGCACCGGCGCGCCGCGGTCTCAACCATCGACCCAGTGAGCTCCTCGGTGGCCGCGCTGGTGACCCGGTCGACCAGATCGTGCGCCTCATCGATGACCACGACGTCGTGGTCGGGCAATACCTGGTGATCACCCATGGCGTCGATCGCGAGCAACGCGTGATTGGTGACCACGACCTCGGCGCGTCCGGCCCGGGCCCTGGCCTGCTCGGCGAAACAGTCCATGCCGACCGGGCAGCGGGACAGGCCCAGGCACTCCCGGGCGCTGACGGACACCTGCCGCCAGGCCCGGTCGGTCACCCCGGGCACCAGCTCGTCGCGGTCTCCGGTACTGGTGGCCGAGGACCAG
>JAICHZ010000296.1 GCA_025924655.1 Pseudonocardiaceae bacterium
ATGGAGCTGCTCAAGCTGCGCTCAATGATCGATCACACCGGCTCGGACACCCGCTGGGCGGTGCTCCCCGAGCAAACCAACCGCCTCGGTCGATGGTTGCGTCGCACGCATCTCGATGAGCTGCCCCAACTCGTCAACGTGTTGCGCGGGCAGATGTCGCTGGTGGGGCCGCGGCCAGAACGCCCGTACTTCGTGGCTGCCTTCGAGCAGCAGATCCCGCGATATGGCGACCGGCACCGGATGCGCACCGGGCTGACTGGATGGGCTGCGGTCAACGGAATGCATGGAGACACCTCTATCGCCGAGCGAGTCCGCCTCGACAACTTCTACATCGAACACTGGTCGCCATGGATGGATCTGGTGATCTTGGCCCGCACCTTGTGCACCGTGTCCCCAGGAGGAAGCAAGTGAAAGTTCTCCACGTGATCACCGGACTGGGTGTGGGAGGGGCGGAGCTGCAGCTGCGGTCGCTGCTCCAACACACCTGCCACGAATCCGACGTGGTGACGCTCTACAACCCGGGCCCGGTCGCCGGGATGATCTCCGGGGACGGCGTGCGGATCCGCGATCTGGGCATGACCCGCAACACCGAGCTGTCCGCGCTGCTGCGGTTGTCCCGGCTGATCCGCGCCGATGGTTATGACGTGGTACACGCCCATCTGTACCGCTCGTGCATCTATGCGCGACTCGCGGCCAGGCTGGCGGGCACACCGGTGGTAGTGACCACCGAGCACTCCATCGGCGAGACCCACCTGGAACGCCGGCGGATGACCTTGGGAGTGCGGGCCCTCTATCTGGCTACGGATCTGTGCTCGGACGCCACGATCGCGGTGTCCGACGCAGTGGCGCAGCGGCTGACGAAATGGGGAGTGCCCGCCCGCAAGATCGAGATCATCCCGAATGGTCTGGACTTCGCGCGGGTCGCTTTCGACGCCGCCGCCCGGAACCGGATCCGCGACGAGTTCGCCCTGCCCCGGGACGCCTACGTCATCGGCGTGCTAGGTCGAATGGACCCGATCAAGCGCTTCGACTTGGTGATCAAGGCTGCCGCGCCGCTATTGGACGATCAGCATCGGCTGTTGATCGTGGGCGACGGGGCGATCCGACCCGAGCTGGAAGCCGAGGCGAACCGCCAGGGCGTCGCGGATCTGGTGACCTTCGCCGGTGAACGCCACGACGTGGCCGCCATGCTGTCGTCCTTGGACTTGTTCATCGCCTCCTCCGAGCAGGAGACCTTCGGGTTGTCGGTGCTGGAGGCGTTGGCCAACGGCATCCCGGCGCTCTACACGACCTGCCCAGCGCTTGATGACATCGAGACCCCGCGGGCCCGGCAGGTACCCGGCGACGTCGAGGGGATGCGCCGGGAGATCGCCGCTGAGCTGGCCATCGGACGCCGCCCCCGCGAGGGCGTGCCCGCTATCGGCGAGCGCTACGGCATCGAGGCAGTGGTACGCCGGATCGACGATCTCTACGACCGGCTGATGGCCCGGCGCCGACCAGTTGCCTCGCAGGTTGTGCCGGACCCGATCGGAGGAAACCGATGAAAGCGCTGATCACCGGTGGAGCGGGCTTCATCGGCTCGCACCTGGCCGACCACCTGCTGACCGCGGGACACGACGTCGTCGTGCTCGACGACCTGGCCACCGGATCGCTGGCCAACCTGTCGTCGATCAGCGAGCACCCCCGGTTGCGCTACGTCGAGGGCTCGGTGCTCGATGCGACCCTGGTCGACACGCTCGCCAGCGAAGTCGACACGATCTTCCATCTCGCTGCCGCCGTCGGGTCGTTCGTCATCCGGGATCGGACGTTGCAAAGCCTGCGCACCAACATCCACGGCACCGAGAATGTCCTTACCGCGGCGCACCGGCACCAAAACCGAGTCCTGATCGCGTCCAGCAGCGAGGTCTACGGCAAGAACACCAAGATCGGTTTAGCAGAGGACGACGACCGGGTGGTGGGATCACCACTGCTGCACCGCTGGTCCTACTCCGAGGCCAAGGCCGTGGACGAGAGCCTCACCCACGCCTACGTCACCGAGCTCGGTCTGCAGGCGGTGATCGTGCGGCTGTTCAACACGGTGGGGCCCCGGCAGAGTGGGCGCTACGGCATGGTCATCCCCCGGTTCGTGGCCCAAGCCCTGGCCGGGGCGCCGCTGACCGTCTTCGGGACAGGCGCGCAGATCCGCTGCTTCTGCCATGTGCACGACGTAGTACCGGCGTTGGTGGCGCTGGTGGACGCGCGCGCGGCGTACGGCACCGCGGTCAACGTCGGCAGCACCGAACAGGTGTCCATCGCCGACCTGGCATTGCGGGTACTGGCATTAACCGGGTCGTCCAGTGACATCGTGCGTCTGACCTATGAGCAGGGCATCGGCCCCGGCTATGAGGACCTGCAGCGACGCGTCCCGGACTGCACCCGAGCTCGGAAGCTGATCGATTTCCGGCCAACCCGCACGCTGGACGACATCCTGCGCTCAGTGATCGACGAGCAAAGCCGGCCGAATCTGACACCGGCAACGGTGCGCTGATGGTCAACACCAGCCTCGACCCGCAGCCGCCCCTAACGGGGAAGTCGCGGCGGTCCAGCAGGCGGCGCTTGCTGACCGGATCGGGCTTCCTCATCGTGCTGTTCCTGGGCGCGGTGGCGTTGCTGGTCACGGTGCCGCGGATGCTCGGACCGAGCGAGAAGCCAGCCAGCCTCGCGGTGGCATCCCTGCCGTTTTGGAACCTCAGCGCCGGTCAGACCGTCCTGGCAGCGAACCGGGGCACCTTCAACGAGGTTTCCCCGTGGATCTACGGGATCACGAATAACGGTCAGATCGTCTCGCAGGCACCGCCCGGACGGGCCGCCGAAGTCACGGCGGGCATGGCTCAGTTGCGCACGTTGGGAATCCCGCTGGTCCCGTCGATCGCGAACCGGACCAACGGCCTGTGGGCCTACGAACCAGTCGCGAACATGCTGCACAATCCCGCAGCGATGACCCGGCACATCAACGACATCGTCGCGCTGGTGCAGCGGGAACGCTACGACGGGATCGACATCGACTACGAGGATCTGCCGGCCACCGACCGGAAGATGTTCACCACGTTCGTGACCCGCCTGGCCGACGCGTTACACGAGAAGGACAAGATCCTCACGATCGCTGTGTTCGCCAAGACCACCGACGCCGGCGAGGACGGGCGCAACGCCGGGCAGGACTACGCAGCCATTGGTGCGGCGGCCGACGAGGTCCGGGTGATGGCATATGACTACAACTGGTCGGAGTCACAGCCGGGACCGGTCGCGCCGCTGCCCTGGGTCCGCGATGTGCTGACCTACGCCAAGAGTCAGATACCCGCCGAGAAGATCGTGCTCGGGGTTGCGGTTTCTGGCTACGACTGGGTGGACGGCGGCCAGGGCGAAGTGGTCACCTGGATCCAATGTTTCGGACGCACCAGGGCGTTTAACGCCACCTCGCAGTACGACCGGCTCAGCCAGTCACCACATTTCAAGTACACCGATGCCCAAGGCCACCAGCACGAGGTCTGGTACGAGAACGCCGAGAGCACCGCGACCAAGCTCGAGGCCGCGAAGGCCGCCGGGATCCGCGGTGTCTTCCTGTGGATGATCAGCTCGGAGGACGACCGGACCTGGGCAACGCTGCACCACATCCTGCCCGTGCCCGCTCCTGAAGGGTCGTCCCGCTGATGCCCTGGTGGTCGGTTGCGATCGTCGTCTTCGGCGTGAACTTCGTGCTCTGGGCGAGCGTTGGGCTGGCGCGGCTGCTCGAGGAGACCTGGGCCACCAAGACACTCCGCGGCCGGTTGAGACGGCTTGGGCTTCGTAGCGGTCCGTCGATGACCGTGCAGGACGTGGCGGTGCTGATCCCGGCGCACAACGAGGAACTGGTGATCGAGGCCAGCATCGCGGCGATCACCGCGCTGGTGCCCCGGGGCAATGTCCACGTGGTCTCCGACGGCTCCACCGACCGGACCGCCGAGCTGGCCCGCCAGACCGGGGTGAACGTCATCGAAACGCGCACCAACGTCGGCAAGGCCGGCGCCCTTGAAGAGGCGATCGAGCGCTTCGGGTTGGTGCAACGTTTCCAAGCGGTGCTGCTGTTGGATGCTGATACCACCATCGAGCCAGGGTATTTCGACGCCGCTCTGCCGCATTTTGACGACCCCCAAGTCGTCGCCGTCGCCGGCGCGGTCCGGACCCACTGGCATGGCCGCGCGCTGTCGATGGTCGGCAAGATCCTGGTGTGCCACCGGGAGCGCATTTACGCGATCAGCCAGCGGCTGCTGAAGTTCGGTCAGACCTGGCGGTTCACCAACGCCACCCATATCGTGCCGGGTTTCGCCAGCATGTATCGCACGGCGGTGCTGCCGCACATCGAGATGAACCCGCCCGGCCTGGTGATCGAGGACTTCAACATGACGTTCGAGATCTACCAGAAGCGGCTGGGCAAGGTGGCGTTCAGCCTCGGCGCCGTCGCGGTGACCCAGGATCCCGATAACCTCCGCGACTACGTCCGCCAGATCAAG
>JAICHZ010000297.1 GCA_025924655.1 Pseudonocardiaceae bacterium
CGTGCGGAGGTCCAAGACATCAAGAAAGCCCCTCTCTCACTCGACTCATGGGAATCCCAGGTCCCCCGCCCGACCGTTCTCCTGGGATCCGTTTCGTTGCGAGCACCACGCTAGGTCCTGGCGCTTTCCGTCCGCTTTCCAGCCGCTTGCTCTCGTTCACCCACGTATGCACCAGCGGCCCCTGACGTGACCGCCTGGAGCCCCGGGTGAGCGCTTACCCGAGCTGACACACCGATCGAGCGAACGTCCGGTTACCAAGCGACAGCATGTCGCTACACTCGGTACCAATCTGGCGGGCACCAGCGGCGGAGGCGGGGTGACGGATGGACTTCATGGTTCTCGGCCCGCTGCGGGCCCGGCAGGGAGAGCAGCCGGTCCAGCTTTCCGCGCCGATGCCCCGCATGCTGCTCGGCGTCCTGCTCACCCGGGCGAACACGCCGGTGCCGGTGGACCTCCTGGTTGACGCGCTCTGGGCGGGTGAGCGAGACCCGCGCGCGGCCAAGAAATTGCAGCTGCACGTCCATCGGTTGCGCCGGCTGCTGGGCGATCCGGAGCGGATTCGCTTCGACAACGGTGGCTACACGCTGCGAGTGCACCCTGGCGAGCTCGACGCCGAGCGATTCGAGTCCGCGCTGGCAGAGGGCACCGACATCGAAGAACCGGCACGTGCTGCCGGGGTGCTGCGCACGGCGCTGCGGTTGTGGCGCGGGGACCCGTTCAGCGATATCACCGACCTACCGTTGCTCCGCGCCGAGGCCGACCGGCTGACCGAGCGCCGGCTCACCGGCCTCGCCCAGCTGTATTGCGCCGAGCTGGCTTGCGGGCATGCCAATGCGATCATCCCCGAGCTCGGTGAGCTGGCTGCCCGGCACCCGATGCGGGAACAGCTGCAGGGTTTGTTGATGACCGCGCTCTACCAGGCCGGCCGGCAGGCTGAGGCGCTGGAGGTATACCACCGCACCCGAAGCGCCTTGGTCGAGCAGCTCGGGTTGGAGCCCGGTAACGACCTGCAGCGGCTGGAGCGCGCCATCCTGACCGGCGACCCGATGCTGGAAGCTCCGACGGGCCCCCTCATCACGCCGGCGCAGCTGCCCGCCGACATCACCGATTTCACCGGGCGTCGGGCCCAGCTCGCCACTGTGGCACACCTGGCCGCCGCCGCAGATCGGGTCGCGACGGTGCTCGTCGCGATCACCGGAAAAGCTGGGGTGGGTAAGACCACTCTGGCTGTGCGCGCCGCGCACCGGCTGCGCGTCCAGTATCCCGATGGGCAGCTGTTCGTCGATCTTCGAGCGCGGGCGCACCCGCTCGCACCGGCGGACGTACTGGCCCGGTTCCTGCGCTCGCTCGGGGTGGACCGGATGGCTATCCCCGACGATGCCGAGGAACGCGCCGCGTTGTACCGCAGCCGGCTCGCCGACCGGCGGGTGCTCATCGTGCTCGACAACGCGGAGTGCGAAGCTCAGCTGCGGCCGCTGCTACCCGGCACCCCCGGGTGCGCGGTGCTGATCACCAGCCGAACCCGGTTGGCTGGGCTGACCGGCGCCCGGCTGGTCGATCTGGACATCTTCGAAGCGGACCAGGCTGTCGAGCTGCTCGCCCGGCTTGCCGGGCCGCGGCGGGTCGCGACGGAACCCGCGGCGGCGACGGAGATCGTGCGGCTGTGCGGTTTCCTGCCGTTGGCGCTGCGGATCGCGGGAGCGCGGTTGAGTAGTCGGCGGCACTGGCCGCTGTCTCGCTTCGAAGCTGATCTGGCCGACGAGCAGCACCGTCTGGACAAGCTGCGGCTTGGAGACCTCGACGTGCGGGCCAGCCTCGCGCTGAGCTACCGGAGCCTGGATGGAACGGCTCAGCGCGCCTTCCGGCTCCTCGGACTGCTCGAGGTCCGGGACTTCGCTGCCTGGTCGGCCGCAGCGATGCTCGACGTGTCGCAGTGGCGGGCCGAAGAGCTGGTGGACAACCTGGTCGATATGCATCTGCTCGACGTCGCCGGGAACGGCGCTTCGGGACAGTTGCGTTACCGTTTCGATAACCTGCTGCGCGCCTACGCTCGCGAGCTTGCCCGCGCCCAGGAGACGCAAGCTGATCGACGTGCTGCGCTGGACCGAGCGTTCGGCGGGTGGCTGGCACTAGCCGAAGCGGCCGCCCGGCACCTGACCAGCGCCACCTTCGCCCAGACTTTTGCAGCCGGGACCTGCTGGCGACCGGATGAGGCGATGCTCACGGCGGTGATCAGCGACCCGTGCGGTTGGTTCAAGGTTGAATGGCCGGCCGTGGCGGGCGCCGTCGAGCAGGCTTTCTCCGTGGGGTCGGGCCAGCTCGGCTGGGCGCTGGGCGTACGACTCGCCAGGATCTTTCTTATCCGCGGCTACTACGACGACTGGCGGCAGGTCTGCGAGCTAATGCTCGCTGGAGCTCGACGAGCGGTGCGCGGCCCAGAAGAAGGCACAGCGGATGGTATGACGCTGCGCGCTCCGACCGAGCTGCACCGCCTGGCGCTGCGCCTCGATGAGGCACGAGACGGCATCGACGAGATCCTCAGGGCATCCGCGGGCGCTGGTGGCCGGGTGCTTCGCCCGCCGGTCGCTGGCGTCATCGGCACAGTCAGCGAGGCCTTGCCCCGCCTGGACAGCGCCCTGGCCTCCCTGCGCGAGTTGGCTGACCGCCACAGCGATGCCTCGACGATGCGCCGGCTCGGCACCGTGCATCGGCTGCAGAGGTCCTTCGAGAAGATGGCCCGCTGCGTGCAGCAGGTGTTCGAAGCCCTCGACGTTTTCTCCGATCCCTTTCCGGGCGTTGCGCTGGTGGCGTCCGAGGAACCACGCGAACCGGTGAGGAATAACCGGTTGGCCGCTCTTCAAGGCGTCCCGCGTGCGGGTTGGTAGCTGTTTGAAGATCGGCCAAACTGGTCAGCGCTCGTTAATGCGCGTACTCCTCCAGCATCTCGGTGACCAGCGCTGCGATCGGTGAGCGCTCCGAGCGGGTAAGGGTGACGTGGGCGAACAGCGGGTGCCCCTTGAGCTTTTCGATCACCGCGGCCACCCCGTCGTGCCGGCCCACCCGCAAGTTGTCCCGCTGCGCGACATCATGGGTGAGCACGACCCGAGAACCCGTTCCCAACCGGGACAGCACTGTGAGCAGCACATTACGCTCCAGGGACTGCGCCTCATCGACGATCACGAAGCTGTCGTGCAGCGATCGGCCGCGGATGTGGGTCAACGGCATCACCTCGAGCATCCCGCGGTCGATCACCTCGTCAATGACGTCCGGTGAGGCGATCGCTCCCAGGGTGTCGAACACCGCCTGCGCCCAGGGTTGCATCTTCTCGTTCTCACTGCCCGGCAGGTAACCCAGCTCCTGGCCACCCACGGCATACAATGGCCGGAAGACAATGACCCGGCGGTGCGCCCCGCGCTCCAGCACGGCTTCCAGGCCGGCGCACAGCGCGAGCGCCGACTTGCCCGTCCCGGCCCGACCACCGAGCGACACGATCCCTATTCCGGGGTCGAGTAGCAGCTCGAGCGCAACCCGCTGCTCAGCCGAGCGCCCACGCAGTCCGAACGCCTCCCGATCCCCGCGGACCAGCCGGGCGCGTTTGTCCGCGGTGATCCGGCCCAGCGCGGTGGCCGTCCCGGCGAGCAACCGCAAGCCGGTGTTGCACGGCAGGCCAGCGACCTCCGGATGCTCGTTGAGATCGGTGATCCCCTCCTTGTAGAGCTGTTCCAGCACGGAAGGACCGACTTCGACGTCGTTCATCCCGGTCCACCCGGACGGCACCACGTCCTGCGCGTGGTACTCGTCTGCGGCCAACCCGACCGCACCCGCCCTGACCCGCAACGGCATGTCCTTGGTCACCAACGTGACGTTGCGTCCATCGGCGACGAGGTTCAGCGCGCAGGCCAGGATTCGGGAGTCGTTGGTATCGGTACGGAACCCAGCAGGCAGCACAGTCTGATCGCAATGATTCAGCTCAACCCGCAGGGTGCCGCCCAATTCACCGATCGGGACCGGCGCATCCAACCGACCGTGGGCTCGCCGCAGATCGTCGAGCAGGCGCAACGCCTCTCGAGCGAACCAACCCAGTTCCGCGTGATGCCGCTTGCCCTCCAGCTCTCCGACGACCACGAGTGGCAGCACCACCTCGTGCTCGTCGAATCGGCTGAGCGCCCAAGGGTCGGATAGCAGCACTGAGGTATCCAGCACATAAGTGCGCGAGGCCGGGGCGGTGGAGTGTGGCGAGCGAGAAGCGATCACGGCAGCTCCCTGGCGTGCGCGGCACCGCGCCCGCTACTCGGTGGGCCGGCCGGCCTCTGTTGGTCGTCTCCCGCTGCGCCCGGTCGGGCTCAGTGGGACCGACCACGAGGGCCGGGTGCCGACCCTCCCGTGCTCGCCGTGGGCGGATTACCCGCCCGATCGACAAAAGCCACGATCAGGGCCTCCCGTGGCGAGACGCGTCGAGCACATCCCGCTGCTACCGCACGGTACCGGTGTGTGGCCGTCCTGGGAATACGCCACTCACGAA
>JAICHZ010000298.1 GCA_025924655.1 Pseudonocardiaceae bacterium
GCCAGCCGGGGCGCGCGCAGCACCTGCAGATCGTCGAGGAACCGGCGGCGCTGCCCAGGGTCACCGCGGACCAGCGCCAGGTCCTCCGGGGCGAACAGCACGGTGCGCAGCACTCCGAGAACCTCCCGGGGCCGCGGCACCGGGGACCTGTTGAGCCGGGCCCGGTTGGCTCGTCCGGGCGTGATCTCCAGCTCCACGGTCAGCTCCCGGCCGGCGTGCACCACCGCGGTCCGCACGATGGCCCGCTGAGCGCCGTGGCGCACCAGGGGCGCATCGGTGGACACCCGGTGCGATCCCAGCGTGGACAGGTAGCTCAGCGCTTCGATCAGGTTCGTCTTGCCCTGCCCGTTGGCGCCCACCAGCACCGCGACGCCGGGTTCGAACTCGAGCTCGGCGTGCTCCCAGGAGCGGAAATCGGTGACGGCGAGCTGTCTAACGTACACAGGCATACATTCGATTTAACCGGCTGAATCGGGGCTGGCCTGCTGCACGGCGTGCCCACCGAACTGCTGGCGCAACGCGGCCACCGCTCGCATCGCCGGGGAGTCGTCCTGGCGGGAAGCGAACCGGGCGAACAGCGCCGCGGAGATTACCGGCGCGGGCACTGAGTGATTGATCGCCTCTTCGACCGTCCAGCGGCCCTCGCCGGAGTCGGCCACCCAGCCGCGCAGCTGAGCCAGCTCAGGGTCGTTGTCCAGAGCTGCCACCAGCAGGTCTAGGAGCCAGGACCGGACCACCGTGCCGCGCCGCCACGCCTTGAGCACTGCGGGTACGTCGGTGACCACGTCGGCGGCTTCCAGCAGCTCGAAACCCTCCGCGTAAGCCTGCATCAAGCCGTACTCCACGCCGTTATGCACCATCTTGGCGAAGTGCCCGGCGCCGACTGCTCCGGCGTGCACGAAACCCTCGTCTCGGGGCCCTTCGGGGCGCAGCGCGTCGAACACCGGCATCAGCCGCTCGACGGACTCGGCGGCACCACCGACCATCAGCGCGTAGCCGTTGTCCTTGCCCCACACCCCGCCGGAGACACCGCAGTCCAGGTATCCGATGCCGCTTCGGGCGAGTAGGTCGGCGTGCACCTGGTCCTCGGTATAGCGCGAGTTACCGCCATCGACGACAAGATCACCCTCGGTGAGCAACCCGGCCAACTGGTTCACGGTGGCCCGGGTCGCGTCGCCGGCCGGCACCATGATCCACACGGTCCGTGGTGCTGACAAGCGGTCGACCAGCTCCGCCAGCGAGTCGACGTCGCGAGCTCCGGCGCTGCGTGCGTAACCGAGGACTTCCACGCCGGCCGCCCGTAGCCGGTCGCGCATGTTGGCACCCATCTTGCCGAGTCCAACGAGTCCCAGTTGCACGACGCATCCTCCCGAATAGTGCGGGCTCCTACCGTAGCGGCGGGTGTGGCTGCTTGGGGTTTGGGCACCCGTTTTGGTGGGTATCCACCGGCTTGATGTTTGGATCTTCTCTCTTAGAGAAAACATCAGTAGCAGTAGTAGGTGCTGTGGGCGGTGTGGACGCCCGCCATCTGTCCAGCTCCGCTGGTGTGGTGCGGTGTGGACAGCATCTCTTGTCATTCGTGATGCGTACTGGCCGACGGTGGACTGCGGCGGGGCGCGGCCGCGGGATGCACAGCGGCTCCCAGTTATCCACAGAGTTGTCCTCAGGTGTGGGTAGATCGGTTACTCGTTGTATCTGGCGTGCGGCGCGCCAATTTATGGGATCAGTGACGGTTGCGCCGGGCAGTCAGTTCGCGCCCAGCTAAATGACTCCGCTTCCGGCAGGCCGGTCAGCCATGATGTGGACGCCCACCATCGTCGGAGGCTGCGAGGAGTCGCCAGATGAACGCCGTGACCGCGACTGCCGAGCGCAGACGGTGGCTGGCGCTGCTGGTGCTGTGCCTGGGTAGCCTGATGATCGTTCTCGACGGCACTATAGTGAACGTCGCGTTGCCGTCGATCCGCGCGGATCTCGGGTTCTCGGAGACATCCCTGGCCTGGGTGGTCAACGTTTACATGCTGACCTTCGGTGGATTCTTGCTTCTTGCCGGGCGGATGGGCGACTTGTTCGGTCACCGTCGCCTGTTCTTGATCGGCCTTACCGTGTTCACCTCCGCCTCGCTCGCCTGTGGTCTGGCCGGCTCGCCGGAGTTTCTCGTCGGGGCGCGTGCGGTCCAGGGCCTCGGCGGGGCGATCGTCTCAGTGGTCTCGCTGTCGTTGATCATGACAATGTTCACCGAGCCGACCGAGCGGGCCAAGGCGATGGGCTTCATCGGATTCGTCATCGCCGGGGGCGGGAGTCTCGGCGTGCTCCTCGGCGGTGTGTTGACCGGTACTCTCAACTGGCATTGGATCTTTCTGGTTAACATCCCGATCGGTGCGGCGGTCATCGTTGCCTGCCTCTTCTTGCTCCCCATGACGGCTGCTCATGGGGGCGCCGGGCGGCTTGATGTGGCCGGCTCTGTCACCGTGACCGCGGCTCTTCTGATTGCCGTATATGCGATCATGGACGGCAATCGCACGGGCTGGGTTTCGGTTCAGACGATCGGCCTACTTATCATCGCGCTCGTGCTACTTGCGACGTTCCTGCGCATTGAAAGCCGCGCGGCATCGCCCGTCATGCCGCTTGCGTTGTTGCGACTCCGCAGCCTTGCTACCGCGAACGTCGTCGGCGTGCTGTGGGCCGCTGCCATGTTCGCGTGGTTCTTCCTCTCCGCGCTTTACTTGCAGCTCGTACTTGGATATAGCCCGCTTGCGGTCGGGCTCGCATTCCTGCCCGCGAACCTGATCATGGGCGCTTTTTCACTCGGCCTGTCGCAACGATTCGTGCTGCGATTCGGCATCAGGTCGCCGCTGGTGATCGGGATGTCGCTCGTCGCCGCGAGCCTCATTCTCTACGCGCGCGCCCCGGCCAGCGGGAACTATGTCGTCGATGTGCTGCCGGGCATGGTCCTGCTCGGCCTCGGTATGGGAGTGTCGCTCAACCCGCTGCTGCTCGCCGCGATGAGTGAGGTTGAGCCCAGCGAGGCTGGTCTAGCTTCGGGGATAGCGAATACCTCGATCATGATGGGCGGCGCGCTCGGGCTGGCCGTGCTCGCCAGCCTCGCCGACGCCCGGACCGAGGCATTGACGGCCGCTGGCGTCGACCGGCTGGCGGCCCTCACCGGCGGCTACCACGCTGCCTTCGTCGTCGGGGCCCTCTTCGCCGCCACGGCCGCAGCACTAGCGGCCCTTCTGCTCCGGCCCAATGGTGCCGTACCGCCCGACAAAGATCGCGACGTCCTGACCGCTCACGCTGCGATCGACTGAACACGTGCGCGTCTCGCCGCCATTGGCATTTGCGCACCGCTCCGGCGTCGCCGAGTTCGACACCAGAGCTGTTCGCTCGGCCCGGGACAACTCCCTTGTCGAACTCGACGGCACCAGAGCAGTGCCTGGCACGGTGGTGCGCTCAAAGTTGGTGATTTCGGTGTGATCGCCTGGGCGTTCCGGCGTGGCGTCCAGGCGATCCGACCGATAGCCAAAGTGTGCCGGGCGGTGCCGCCAGGCACATGGGGGTTGCCCCCCATTACGACCCTGGGTCGCACCCCGAGCCCGTCAGGAGAACCCCCGATCAGGATCGGGCGCGCTGTTTGATCCGGGAAGTGAGCTCCTGCACCTGGTCGTAGGTGCGGCGGCGTTCGGCCATCTCTTTACGGATCTTGCGGTCGGCGTGCATCACCGTGGTGTGATCGCGGCCGCCGAAAATCTGGCCGATCCTAGGCAACGACAGATCAGTCAGCTCGCGGCACAGGTACATGGCGATCTGCCGGGCCTGCGCGACGTGCTTGGTCTTACCTGGTCCGCACAGGTCTTCGATGGTGAGGCCGAAGAACTCCGCGGTCACCGCCATGATGTTGGGAGCACCGATCTCGTGCGCCTGGTCGTCGGGGATGAGGTCGCGCAGCACGATCTCAGCGAGCTGGTTGTCGACCGGTTGACGGTTCAGCGAAGCGAAAGCGGTGACGCGGATCAGCGCCCCCTCCAGCTCGCGGATGTTGCGTTCGATCCGGGCGGCGATGAACTCCAGGACCTCATCGGGTGCGGCCAGCCGGTCGCCAGCGGCCTTCTTGCGCAGGATGGCGATCCGGGTCTCGAGCTCGGGAGGCTGGATGTCAGTGATCAGGCCCCACTCGAACCGGGTGCGCAACCGGTCCTCCAAGGTGCCCAGCCCTTTGGGTGGGCGGTCGGAGGAGATCACGATCTGCTTGTTCGCGTTGTGCAGGGTGTTGAAGGTGTGGAAGAACTCCTCCTGGGTGCCTTCCTTGCCCTCCAGGAACTGGATGTCGTCGACCAGCAGCACGTCGACGTCGCGGTAACGGCGCTGGAAGGCCACCTTGCGGTCGTCGCGCAGGGAGTTGATGAAGTCGTTGGTGAACTCTTCGGTGGAGACGTAGCGCACCCGCATGCCGGGGAACAACCGCTCGGCGTA
>JAICHZ010000299.1 GCA_025924655.1 Pseudonocardiaceae bacterium
GATGCGCCTTTCCTGGATGTTCGATACCCGCCCGCTGGTGCGAAATCCATCACGTTGTGCACTGGGCCGATAATGGCCCCACCAGCGTCGGAAACTGCGTCGCCCTGTGCGGCCGCCACCACAAACTCCTCCACCACTCCCGCTGGCGAATCGACATGACCAGCGGTATCCCCGAATTCCACCCACCACCCTGGCTCGGCGGACCACCACGCCGAAACCCCCTCCACCTCATCCCCGACCTGGTCAGAATCCGCCAATAGCGGCTGCTCAGCCGCCGAAGGTCTGTGGTCGACCTGCGATGAGCGATAGGAGATACTTCCTAATGCGCTTGGGTACCTTGAGCGCTGGGCTTGCCATCACCGACGCGGTGTTCGACGACGAGGGCAACTACCGCACCGGCGACGCGGCCACCCTGCTCGACCCCTCCGACCCCAACCAGGGGTTCGCCTTCGATGGTCGCATCGCCGAGGACTTCAAACTTGACACCGGTACGTTCGTCCGCGTCACCGCGCTGCGCACCGCCCTGCTCTCGACGATCCCCCTGCTCTCCGACGCGGTCATCGCCGGGGAGAACCGGCCCTATATCACCGCCCTGGCGTGGCTCAACGACACTGCAGCGGCGGCTTCGGCCACCGCCGAGGCAACATACGTCCAGGGCTGGCTCACCGACCCCGAGCTAACGGCGCACATCGCGGCGCTGCTGGCCGAGCTCAACCACGCCACCGGATCCGCGGCCCGGATCGAACGGCTGATTCTGCTCGCCGACCCCCCCGACCTTGACGCCGGTGAGATCACCGACAAGGGCTACCTCAACCAGCGCCGCGTCCTCAACCGCCGCTCGGCCTTCGTTGAACGGCTATACCGAACCGAACCCGATCCAGCTGTAATCATCCCCCAACCCGCAGAACACACCCACTCAGATAATGCGCCCGAGCAGGCAGGGACTGTCTGGAGAGCGGACCGGACGGATGAGATGGAGCAGTCCTCCCCCCACGGGGGCGATCATGCCCGATGGCCACCGTCGAGCGATGCCGCAGGTCACCGCTGTGGATGAGCTATTCGGCACCCAGCGGCTTTCTGGTCGGATAGGTCGACCTGCGTGCCACTAGTTCCCGGTGCAACGCAGCAGCGTCTTGGGCTGCACGACGAGCACCGACCAGCGCGTTCGCGGCATCGCAGCGGACAACGCCGCCGGTACCCGAGGACGAGGGTGCGCTCGGCTCGACGCAGCGATGCGAGTAGTCGACTACTCGGAACCGGCTGGGCGGCTATGCACCCGGAGTTACTGGATCATGATCACCGGAAGTGAGGCGGTAGCGTGCACACTTGCACGGTTAGACCTCAGATTTGGTGATCACGAGGTCGGTTTTGGTGATCACGAGGTCGGTATTGCCAGCGGCAGCGGTGAGAACGGCCTAGTTTTTACCTGCGGCTAACCAAGCTCATGCCGAGCGGTAACCAGCAGCTTCGTAGTGTCTGTGTTATGACCCAGCACCTCACCCCCGCGGCTGGCCGCGGAGACAACGGCTTCCCCCGGCCGCGGACCGCAGGCACTAACGCCCTGACCGCGGACCCCGTCGGTGACCTCGGTGTGCGGCCCGGTGAGTCAAACCCGGCGCGCATGCTGGCTGGAGTGTTGCTACTCACAGTAGCGATGATGCTTATGGCCCTGGTGTTAGCGTGGTGGCTGGTCTGATCTTGTCAGGTGGCTAGCGGCGAGGCCGCCCCTTCGGCCCGGGTGGTCCCAGTGCGGGCGCGACCGACGGCCGCCAGCGGTGCGGCGACGTCCTCCAGGGATCGGCCTTCGGCCGCTACCCCGAAGACGACTGCGACGAGTCCACCGACGATCATCACCGCGGCGCCGAGCAGGTAGCCGAGGAACAGCCTGAACGGTTGGCTGCCGTCGCCGATGAGCGCGCCGTAAATAACCGGACCGAGCGCGCCGAAGCACTGCGCGATCGCGAAGAACACCGCGATCGCCTTGGCCCGCACCTCAAGCGGGAAGATCTCGCTGACCGTCAGATACGCGGCGCTGGCACCGGGCGAGGCGAAGAAGAAGATCACGCACCAGGCGATCGTCTGGGTCAGGGCGGTGAGCAACCCGGCATTGAACAGCAACGCGCTGACCACGAGAAGGATGCCGGAGGTGATGTACGTCCCGGCAATCATGGTTTTGCGGCCGATCGTGTCGAAGAAGCGCCCGATGGTGAGCGGGCCAGCTAGGTTGCCGACCGCGAAGGCGATGAGATATAGCGGTACCGACGTCGAGGAAACTCCATAGAACTTGCCCAACACCAGGGCAGAGGTGAAGAAGATCGCGTTGTACAGGAATGACTGGCTGATCATCAGTGAGGTGCCGAGTACAGCTCGGCTCGGGTACTCGCGAAACAGCACTCGGGTCAACGCGAGATAACCGATCTGATCGGTCGGCTGCAAGTCCATCGCCTTGCTTTGATCCACCGGCGGCAGGGTCTTGCCGGACAGCTCCACCTCGCGCTCGATGTAGGAGATGGACTTCTCGGCGGCCTGTTCACGGCCGTTCATGACCTGCCACCGGGGGCTTTCCGGCAAGTTGCGCCGGACCACCAGGATCACCAGACCCAGCACCGGGCCGATGAGGAAACCGATCCGCCAGCCGACGCTGGGAGTCAACACGTTGAGCAGGATGAAGGTGCCTAACGTGCCGAGGACCGCGCCCGCCCAATACGTTCCATTCACCGCGATATCGACCCGTCCGCGATAGCGGGCCGGGATCAGCTCGTCGATCGCCGAGTTGATCGCCGCGTACTCCCCGCCGATTCCGGTACCGGCGATGAAGCGGGTTGCATACAGGAAGACGATCCAGCCGGTGCCGCCGCCTAAGGTCAGCGCGGTCAGACCGCTGCCCACCAGATAAACCCCTAACGTGATCATGAACAGGTTGCGGCGTCCCAGCTTGTCCGACATCCGGCCGAACACCAGCGCGCCGACAACTTCGCCGATCAAGTACACCGTCGCGATCAGCCCGACCTCGCTCGAGGACAGGTTCAGCGTTTCCGGCTGGTTGAGCACCGCACCCACGGCCGTCGCGACGGTGATCTCAAGGCCGTCGAGCACCCACGCCACGCCGAGCGCGACCACCATCCGGGTGTGAAACGACGACCAGGGCAACCGGTCGATCCGGGCCGGGATCAGGCTGCGCACCGCACCAGGGTTTACGTGGCTTGCGGTGGTCATCGGTGCCTCCCGGCCGTAACGGGTAAACCGGAGTACCCGGACAGCACACGGGTCAATCGCGGCGGCGCAGTGGTAGCGCAGCGGAGTCGGTCCGAGGCGCAGCGCCACCTATCGGTGAACATCCTTGCCGGTGCGACACGCGCGGGGAATGCTTGATCTCAACCGGATATGTATGTGGCACGCAGTGAGGGGGGCTCGATGGCTGGTTCCCAGGTGGCCGACGACGTCAGAGTCGCGAGCCGGATCGGCACCGGGCTGGCCCAGCTCATCCGGCTTATCGAGCGTGCCGCGGCCGCCCGGGGGGAAGACCTCGACCGGGCGTCGTTCATGCTGCTGCACACGCTGGTATGCCTTGGACCGTCACGGGTCACGATGCTCGCTGCTGCGGTGCACTCCGATCCGTCCACGGTCAGCAGGCAGGCTGCCCACCTCGTTGATCTAGGATTGCTGGAGCGGCGTGCTGACCCCGGCGACGGGCGTGCGTCGCTGCTCGCCATCACCGACGCCGGGACAGCATTGCTGGAGCGCGCCCGGCAGCGTCGTGACGATCGGATCGAGGCGATCACCGGATCGTGGCAGCCCGCCGAACGGGAGCAGTTCGCCGATCTGATCGACCGATTCACCGCCGGTTACGAGCGCAACTGGTGCGCCGACCGGCCCGCCCACAGCTGACGCCTCAGACCCCTGGGTCGGGTTGTAGATCACTGGAGCCGTCCGCATTGCGGGCCCGCTGCCAGGAAATGCGGATTTCCCGCTCCGCTTCGGTTCGATTTACCCAATGGGCGCCCTCGACGCTCTTGCCCGGTTCTAGCGCCTTGTACACCTGGAAGAAATGCTGGATTTCCAGCTTGTAGAACTCGTCGACATCCTCGATGTCACGGAAATGCTCCATCCGGGGATCCGCGCTGGGCACGCAGAGCACCTTGTCGTCGCCGCCTTTCTCGTCGCGCATGCGGAACATGCCCACGGCCCGGCAGCGAATCAGGCAGCCCGGGAAGGTGGGCTCCTGCACCAGGACCAGAGCGTCCAGCGGGTCGCCGTCCTCGCCGAGGCTGTCGTCGATGAAGCCGTAGTCGGCCGGATACTGGGTGGCCGTGAACAGCGTGCGGTCCAGCCGGATGCGGCCGGTCTTGTGATCCATCTCGTACTTGTTGCGCTGACCCTTAGGGATCTCGACAGTGACGTCGAACTCCACCGCACTCGCTCCCTTCCGCTGCTCGCGACAGCCCTCCAGTTCGGGGCAC
>JAICHZ010000300.1 GCA_025924655.1 Pseudonocardiaceae bacterium
CAACCCGGCGGTGATCATCTGCTTGAGTATCGGTACCGGGGCGTGCAGCCGATCCCGGGACTGCCGGTACAGCGCGTCGAGGATCTCGTAGGCGGTGTCCAGCCCGATCAGGTCAAGCAGCGCCAGCGGACCCATCGGGTACCCGCAGCCGTAGCGCATCGCGGCGTCGAGATCTTCCCGCGTCGCGTAGCGCTGCTCGAACATGCGTGCCGCGTGGTTGAGATAGCCGAACAGCAACCCGTTGGCGATGAACCCGGCCCGATCACCGGCCACCACCGGGATCTTGCCTAGCGTCTCCGCGAGCGCCGTGACGTCGCTGATCACCCCGGGATCGGTGACCACCGTGCGCACCACCTCGACCAGCTTCAATACCGGTGCCGGGTTGAAGAAATGCAACCCGATCACCCGGTCCGGCCGCTTGGTCTGCACGGCGAGCTGGGTGATCGACAGGCTGGACGTGTTGGAGGCCAGCACGACATCGCTGCGCACGATCCCGTCCAACTCGGTGAAGATCTGGCTCTTGAGGTCCAGGCGCTCGGGTACGGCCTCCACGACAAGGTCTACCTCGGCCAGATCCGTCAACTTCGTGGTGAAGCGGATCCGGTCGAGCAGCTCGCGGCGGCTCTTCTCGTCGAGCTTGCCGCGCTCCAGGGCTCGTCCGGTGGAGTGTTCGAGATGGCCACGGCCCCGAGCCACGCCGTCGGCGTCGACTTCGACCGCCACCACGTCAAGCCCGGTGCGGGAGAGCACCTCGGCGATTCCAGCACCCATCGTGCCCACGCCCACTACGCCGACCGTCTTGACCTGTCCTGCCATCTTTCGCCTCCCACGACGTTGCCCAGGGCGCCGTACTCAACGACCGTAGAGCACCCGGACGATCCGCAGTAAGAACCGGATCGCCCAAGCTGGCCGCGTGAAGGTGAGCACCTGCACGGGAGGCCGGAACCGGCGCCGGGTGACCGCCTTGACCCGGGTGAACTCGCGCAGACCGTCGGCCCCATGGACCCGTCCGAATCCCGAATCGCCGACCCCACCGAAGGGCAACGCCGGTACCGCGGCATAGGAGATGACGCTGTTGACCGCGACCATCCCGCACCGCAACCGGCCGGCGATCTCCGTACCGCGGCGCCCCGAAAAGACCGCGGCGCCCAGACCGTAGCGCCCGGCGTTGACCCGCGCGACTGCGTCGTCAAGGTTCGCGACCCGATGCAGGGTGACAGTCGGGCCGAAGGTCTCGTCGGTCACGGCGGTGGCGTTATCCGGTACGTCAGCCAGCACGACCGGCTCCACATAGGGCGCGCGCACCGATTCGGCACCGCCGACCAGCGCCGTGCCACCACGAGCCAGCGCGTCGGCGAGGTGACCGTGAATGACCTCGACCTGGTCCGGCCTGGTGATCGGACCGAGATCAGCGCTCGGCTCGCCGCCGGTCCGCAGCCGCCGCGTCTGGGTAACCACCCGATCGGTGAACTCCGCAGCGACGTCGTCGACGACGTACACCCGCTCCACCCCGACGCAGGTCTGCCCCGCATTGGCCATCGCACCCCACACCGCGGCGTCGGCGGCCGCGGCGAGATCAGCGTCGGAGTCGACCAGCAGCGCGTCCTTGCCGCCGCATTCCAGTACGACCGGGGTGAGCGTTTCGGCGCAGGTCGCCATCACCCTCTTCGCGGTGGCCGCGGATCCGGTGAACGCCAGCTTGTCCACACCGGAGCGGCACAACGCCGCACCCGTCGCGCCGAAACCCGTAACTACCTGCAGCACCGGGTGCTCGGTCACCACCCGAGCAAGGCTGTCCGCCAGCGCGCGGCCCACTCCGGGGGTCAGCTCGCTGGGCTTGAACACCACGGCGTTGCCGGCGGCCAGCGCGTAGCTGATCGATCCCATCGGGGTGTGGGCGGGATAGTTCCACGGTCCGATCACGCCGATCACGCCATAGGGTTGGTACTCCACCGTCGATGCCTCCTGGAGCATCAACAGGCCCGACGCCACTCTCGTGCGGCGCAGCACCTTCTCGGCATGGCGCGCAGCCCAATTCAGGTGGGCGACCACGAGCACGCATTCCAGCCGGGCGTCGTCGCGCGGCTTGCCCGTCTCTGCAGTGATCAGCGCAGCCAACTCGTCAATCCGCCGGGTCAGCGCGCAGCGCCAGGTCAGCAGCCGGCGGCGCCGTTCGGCGAACCCGAGCGCGCCCCACCACGCAGCCGCCTCGCGGGCCCGGACGACCGCCGCCCGCACCGCCGCATCGTCATCCACCTGGTGATAGGCGACGACCTCGCCGGTTCGCGGGTCTGTCGACGCGAACCGGTTCTCCCCGTTACGGGTCTGCGGCTGGTCGCTGTCCACAGTCTGAGCCATCGCCGTCCTCTCCCCGCCGCGGCCTGTTACCGAAGGGTACGGGCGTTAACACCGGACGTGCAGATACGTCCACGGTTCGCCGAGGGCACGGTTGCGGTACCGTGACGAGCTGCTGGAGCCGCGCCCGCGATCTTGCCGATCTCAGCAACGTCCAAATCCGCCGCGCCCGCGAACTGGTTCCCAGCGCAGCCTTCATCCGGGCCGATGCGACCACGGTTGACTTTCCCACTGCGTCCTTCGACGCGGTCGTCTGCCTATATGCGCTCATTCACATGCCACTCGACGAACAACCGCCGCTTGTGGCGCGGATCGCAACCTGACTCAGGCGAATCGTCGGGATCTGTCGGATCCGGATGATCGGTCTTTTCTGCGGATCGAGGTGGCGCCCGCGTGTCGTGGTCGGTGGCATTGTTGAGTAGACATCCCGGTAGATCCCCGGCATCGCGGCACACCGGAACATTGCGCGCGGCCGCACGCGGTGCGGCCTGTTTGGGTGGCGAGGACAGACGCCGTCCAACGCTCTGAGTCAGCGTGACCACGACCACGACGAGGAGAAGGCGACAGGCGGATGCGGGGAACGAGGCGGGAGGCCGCGCATCCCACCGACTCCTTCCCCAAATCCCCACGACCGCTCTGGGTCGGGCAGGCAGGGGCACCTAAGGGCTGGCTCGGCGCCAGGCCTGGAGTGCGCTTCGGTCGGTAGGCTGGCGCTCGCACCCTCACCGAGTGCACCGCCCGGGGTCGCTTTCCGGGGTAGCGGTGGGGATCGGTGAGGAGAAGGCTCGATGGACAGTGACGCGCGCACGGTGGGCGCGGGGTTGCGGCAGATCCGCCAGGCGCGGCACAAGTCCCTGCGGGTGGTCGCCGGGCTCGCGGGGATCAGCGCCGGTCACCTGTCGAGAATTGAGAACGGGGAGCGGGCGCTGGACCGTCGATCCTTGATCGTCGCGCTGGCCGACGCGCTACAGGTCGCCCCTTCGGAATTGACCGCCTTGCCCGTACCGGCAACAACCGAGGGGGGCACCGACACCGCGGTCGATGCGGTGCGTCTGGCGCTCCTGGCTGTGGTGACCGGCCTGCCGGGCGGTGCAGCGCGCGACGCCGGTGTGCTCCAAGCCCGGGTCGCTGACGTGCTCGATGCCCAGCAGGCATGCCGACATGACACCGTCGCCGCTGCGTTGCCCGGCCTGATCTACGACCTGCACACCACCCTGGCCAGCGGGCGGCAGACGGCTCAGGTGTTGCGGTTGGTGACCCTGCTACATGTGCAGGGAACCCAGGCCTGGCTACGTGATGTTGGGGCTCCACTGGATCTTGCGTGGCAGGCCGCCACGCTCTCCCAGCAGGCCGCCGATCGGCTAGCTGACCCGCAGACCCGCGCGCTGGCCACGTTCGGCACCGCGCACGGGCTGCTCGCCGCGGGCGCTTTCGACCTCGCTCGAGCGCAGCTTGAGCCTGCAGCGGTGTCCACCGCGACCGTCGAGGGAATGCAACTGACCGGGATACTCGCCTTCACCCGCTCGCTGCTCGCCGCAGCTGAAGGTAACGGCGACGACGTCACCGCGCCACTTCAAACCGCCTCCGAGCTGGCCGAACGCACCGGGGAGGCCAACGCCTACTGGTTCGGGTTCGGGCCCACGAACGTCGGGGTCTGGCGGATGGCCGTACAGCTGGAGACCGGTGACTACGCCCGGGCGGCGGCCGTCGCCGAGGGGATAGACCCAAGTCGCATCCCCTCACCGCAGCGCCGGGCCGCCTACTGGGCTGACTATGGGCGGGCACTGACCCGGATAAGGGGGCGCCGCGATGACGCGGTGTGGGCGCTGCGCCGCGCAGAACTGATCTCCCCGGCGCGGGTGCACCGACATCCCTTCACGCGGCAGGTCCTCGCCGAGCTGGTCGCCCGCTCCCGCCGGGACGCGGTAGGCAGGGAGCTACGCGGGATGGCCTACCGCGCGGGCCTTCCCGTTTAGCCTGGTTCGGGTGGTGTTGCGGTGCGGCAACACCTGCGACAGTTGATCTACCACTGTCGGGGCGGTGACTTCCGGACTACCGCAGCCAGCGCATTACCCAAGCGCC
>JAICHZ010000301.1 GCA_025924655.1 Pseudonocardiaceae bacterium
GAAATGATGACGACCGGGGCGCCCCGCTATGACCTGGCCCGTTTCGGCATGGAGGTCTTCCGTGCCTCCCCGCGGCAGGCCGATCTGATGATCGTGGCGGGTCGGGTGAGCAACAAGATGGCTCCGGTCCTGCGGCAGATCTATGACCAGATGCCCGAGCCGCGCTGGGTGCTCTCGATGGGCGTCTGTGCCTCCACCGGGGGAATGTTCAACAACTACGCGATCGTGCAGGGCGTGGACCACATCGTCCCGGTGGACATGTACCTGCCGGGTTGCCCGCCGCGTCCGGAGATGCTCATCGACGCCATCCTCAAACTGCACGCCAAGATCATGGACGAGCCGCTCGGTCCGAAGCGGGCCGCGGAGATGGCTGGCCACCACACCGAGATGGTCGCTTCCTCGGTTCGCTACGGCCCGCAGAAGGATCCCAGACCATCGGGCAGCGGCCGGTCCAAGGTCATCGAAGCTCGGAAGCAGTGAGCAATGACGACGGATAAGAATAACGGCCTGGCGCCGGGTCAAGCCAGCTCGGCCGAGATGAGCTCAGCTCGGCAAGACGAGCACGAGGCGCACGGCGGGGTAGTCGCCGGCCGGGCCCGGCAGGGCATGTTCGGGGTGCGCGGCTCCGGAGACACCTCCGGCTACGGCGGGCTGACCCTGCCAGCGTACGTGCCGGCACCCGCGCAGCGGCCCTACGGCGGCTGGTTCGACGAGGTCAGCGACGAGCTGCTGGCCGCGATGCGCGAGCGCGGGATACCCGTCGAGGCGATTCAGCAGGTCACCGTGGATCGCGGCGAGATCACCTACTACGTGCGCCGGGAGCACCTGCTGGCGCTGTGCCGCACCCTGCGCGATGATCCGGCGCTGCGCTTCGAGCTGTGCAGCTCGGTCTCCGGCGTCGACTACGGCACCGAGGTCGCCCAGCGGCTGCACGCGGTCTACCACCTCACCTCGATGACCTACCGGCGGCGGATCCGCCTGGAGGTCGCCGTTGATGTCGATGACGCCCACATACCCAGCGTGGTCGAGGTCTACCCGACCGCGGACTGGCAGGAGCGCGAAGCCTGGGACATGTTCGGCATCATCTTCGACGGCCACCCGGCGCTGACCCGGATTCTCATGCCCGACGACTGGGACGGTCACCCGCAGCGTAAGGACTACCCGCTGGGTGGGATCCCGGTGGAATACAAGGGCGGCGCCGAGATCCCACCGCCGGACCAGCGGAGGGCGTACTCCTGATGACGCGACGGCAACAGGGGAATACGGAACCAGCGCACACCGTCGGCAGCGGCACCGCCGACACGGTCAGCGACGCCACCAACTCGGCCGATCCCTACGCCGCCACGGCACGGGAGACCACCGAGGGCCGGGTGTACACCGTCACCGGCGGCGACTGGGACAGTCTGATCGAGGACTGGAAACACGACGAACGCATCGTCGTCAACATGGGGCCGCAGCACCCCTCCACGCACGGCGTGCTGCGGTTGGTCCTGGAGCTGGAGGGCGAAGTCGTCACGCAGGCCCGCTCGGTGATCGGCTACCTGCACACCGGGATCGAGAAGAACTGCGAGTACCGGACCTGGACCCAAGGCGTCACCTTCGTCACCCGGGCCGACTATCTGGCGCCGCTGTTCAACGAGGCGGCCTACTGCCTGGCCACCGAGAAGCTGCTCGGCATCACCGCACCGCGCCGCGCGCAGGTGATCCGGGTGCTGCTCATGGAGCTCAACCGGTGCAGCTCGCACCTGGTGGCGATCGCGACCGGCGGGATGGAGCTCGGCGCGCTCACCGGAATGACCGCCGGGTTCCGCGAGCGCGAGGAAGTCCTGCACCTGCTGGAGTTCCTCACCGGCCTGCGGATGAACCACGCGTTCATCCGGCCCGGCGGCGTCGCCCAGGATCTGCCTGAGGGTTACCACACCAAGATCCGGGATTTCCTGAAGGTGATGGACTCCCGGCTGCCGGACTATGACAAGTTGCTCACCGGCCAGCCGATCTGGAAGCAGCGCCTGCAAAACGTGGGCTACCTACCGCTGGACGGTTGCCTGCAGCTGGGTGTCACCGGCCCGATCCTGCGCTGTGCCGGTCTGGAATGGGACCTGCGCAAGGTGGAGCCGTACTGCGGCTATGAGGAGTACGACTTCGAGGTCCCCACCTCGACCGACGCCGACTGCTACGCCCGCTACCTGCTGCGCGTCGAAGAGATCCACCAGTCACTGAAGATCGTCGCTCAGTGCCTGGACAAGCTGGAACCCGGCCCGGTAATGGTGGAGGACCCCAAGGTCGCGTGGCCGGCGAAGCTGTCCATCGGCAACGACGGGCTGGGCAACTCGCTGGAATACGTCCGCAAGATCATGGGGCAGTCGATGGAGTCACTGATCCACCATTTCAAGCTGGTCACCGAGGGTTTCGCGGTGCCACCGGGTCAGGTGTACTCGTCGGTGGAGTCGCCGCGCGGCGAGCTGGGCTACCACCTGGTTTCCGATGGCGGTACCCGGCCGATGCGAGTGCACATCCGGGACCCCAGCTTCATCAACCTGCAGTCGATGCCGGCGATGAGCGAGGGTGGCTTGGTGGCCGATGTCATCGCCGCGGTGGCATCGATCGATCCGGTGATGGGAGGCGTGGATCGATGAGCCGTGCCAAAAAACGACCAGGCAACCCAGCGTTCACTGCACGGCCGGTCGCGGCGGCGGCAGTGCCCGACCAGGCCGCGCCGACGACCCTGACCACGGTGCAGGACGTGCCGGTGGAGCGACCCGTGCGGGTGGACACCAGCGTGTTCGACGAGCAGACCTGGCAGCGAGCTGGAGAGATCATCGCGCGCTACCCGCGATCTCGATCGGCACTGCTGCCCATGCTGCACCTGGTGCAAAGCGTCCAAGGTCACGTCAGTCAGGCCGGGATCGTGTTCTGCGCGCAGCAGCTGGGGCTCACCACTGCCGAGGTGAGCGCTGTGGTCACCTTCTACACCATGTACAAACGCCAACCCACCGGCGAGCACCTGGTCAGCGTGTGCACCAACACGCTGTGCGCGGCACTGGGCGGCGACGACATCTACTCCCGGTTGCGCAAGCACCTCGGGGTGGGCCACGAGGAGACCGCCGGCGAGCCGGGCTCGAAGGGCTCGATCACGCTCGAGCACGCCGAATGCCTGGCCGCCTGTGACCTGGCTCCGGTGCTGCAGGTCAACTACGAGTTCTACGACAACCAGACTCCGGAGTCGGCCGTGGCGTTGGTGGAGGCGCTGCGCCGTGGGGACCGACCGGAGCCGACCCGCGGTGCGCCGTTGACTGACTGGCGCAGCGTCGAGCTACAGCTAGCGGGCTTCTTCGGTGCGGCCGAGGAGTTGCGTGCCGCGGTGGACGCGCCCTCAGCAGCGCCCGAGACGCTGGCCGGCAACCAGCTCGCCCAGGACAACGGCTGGCAGGCGCTGGCGATGCCCCACCAGGCCCCGCCGCTACCCGACGTTGCCGCTAAGAAGTGACCACAACAGCAGGAGGAGCCGTGACCGAGCGGACACTCACCCCGGTGTTGACCCGGCGGTGGATGTCGCCGAAGTCGTGGACGCTGGACACCTACACCGAGCTAGACGGCTACACCGCGCTGCGCACCGCCTTGGCCGCGCAGCCCGATCAGTTGATCCAGCTGCTGAAGGACTCCGGGCTGCGCGGTCGTGGCGGGGCGGGATTCCCCACCGGCTTGAAATGGAGCTTCATCCCGCAGGTCAAACCCGGCGAGGAAGCCAGCGGGGCGGCAGCCAAACCCAAGTACCTGGTGATCAACGCAGACGAGGGAGAGCCGGGCACCTGCAAAGACGTGCCGCTGATGATGGCCGACCCGCACTCGCTGATCGAAGGCTGCATCATCACCAGCTACGCGATCCGGGCCCACCAGTGCTTCATCTACGTCCGCGGCGAGATGCTGCACTGCAACCGCCGGCTGCAGCAGGCGGTCAACGAGGCTTACCAGGCCGGCTACCTGGGCAAAGACATCCTCGGCTCGGGGTTTGACCTCGACATCGTGATTCATGCCGGCGCCGGCGCCTACATCTGTGGTGAGGAGACCGCGCTGCTCGACTCGCTGGAGGGCCGGCGTGGCCAGCCCCGGCTCAAGCCGCCGTTCCCGGCCACCTCCGGGCTCTACGAGGCACCCACCGTGGTCAACAACGTGGAGACCATTTGCAGCGTGCCCTACATCGTCAATGGCGGGGCGGACTGGTTCCGCACGATGGGCACCGAGAAGTCGCCCGGTCCGAAGATCTACTCAATGTCCGGGCACGTGCAGCGGCCCGGACAGTACGAGGCCCCGCTGGGCATCACGTTGCGGGAGTTGCTGGAGTTGTCCGGCGGGATGAAGGGCGGCCCGCTGAAGTTCTGGACGCCGGGCGGATCGTCCACCCCGATGCTGACCGCCCAGCA
>JAICHZ010000302.1 GCA_025924655.1 Pseudonocardiaceae bacterium
GGGTACAGGGGGCGCAGCACCTCATCCTTGGCCACCAGCTCATAGAAACGGCCGACGATCCGGCGGAACGTCTGCTCGCCACCGACGGCCTCGTAGAAGTTCTCCGGCGCAGCCATCCCCCCATCTTGCCTTGCTCGGCCATAAGGCGGGCAGGAAGCCTCAGGTCGGCGGGGCGGTGACACCCGCTGGCGAGGGCGCTGGAATGCCGGCTTCGGCGAAGGCTGCCTTGATGCCCGCCAGCAACGCCCGCTGCACCGCCCACTGCCGGCCGGCCTGCACCTTGGTGGTGATCCGCAGCGTGACGCCGTCGGAGTTGATCGACTCGACGCCGAGCACCTGGGGTGGTTCGAGCACATCGGCGGCCAGTGCACTGCCGTCGGCGGTGAGCTCGGTGGCGGTCCGACCGGCGAGCTCGGTGGAGGCCTGGATGTCCGCATTGTACCCAATGGGCAGGTCGACGACGGCCACCGAGTAGTCCTGGCTGGAGTTACCGACGCGTAGCACTTCGCCGTTGCGGACGTACCACACTGTGCCCTTGGTATCCCGCAAAGTGGTCACCCGCAGTCCCACCCCCTCGACGGTGCCGGTGGCTTCGCCGAGGTCGACCACATCGCCGACGCCGTACTGGTCCTCCACCATCATGAACATCCCGGACAGGAAGTCCTTCACCAGATTCTGCGCGCCGAAGCCGAGCGCAACACCGAGAATGCCGGCCGAGGCGATGATCGGACCGAGATTGATCCCCAGTTCGCCCAGCACCAGGGTGCACGCGACCCCGTAGATCACGAACGTCATCCCCGACCGCAGTACCGAGCCGATCGTGCGGGCCCGTTGGGATCGTCGTTGCCCGAGTACCCCGTTGCCCCGCCAGGACTCCGGCGCCCGCTCGCGCAGCGGCCGAAGCAATCCTGGCGGTGGTCCCTCGGCCGTCACCTGGGTCAACCGGTTGATCGTCCGGTGCACCATCAGCCGGATCAGTACCGCCAGTATGATGATCAGCAGGATGCGCAGTCCGGTTCCCACCACCGCATCGGCGTAGCGCGACAGCAGGTCATTGTGGGTGAAGTGGTAAATACGCGAACACCACGATCCCGTGTCCTGGGAACAGTCGGGTTGGGCGATCAGGGAGACGATCGGCTCGAGCACACCGGGGACTGTATCCGTGACCTCTCTGTGACCACCGCTCGTGGCCGGTTCGACAGCTAGTCACCAAGGCGAGTCACGACCTGATACGTGCGCGATCGCCACTTGGTGTGGTGGACTAGTTCCGCGCATCGGTGGAGGTGGTCGCGTGCACGACCGACAACCCAGCCCGGAGGGTCACCCAGCGGGGGCGGACCGGTGGACCGCCTCGTGCTCAGGAACCTCAACCGGGCTTCTCGAAACAACTGTCATCGTCACGGACCCGGCTCCCGCTACGGGCGCACCGGTCTGGGGACGCCGACGGGTATTGCTGCTCAATGCGAGCTTCGAGCCGCTGACCGCGCTGCCGTTGCGTCGGGCGATCGTGTTGGTGGTATGCGGTAAGGCCGATGTCGTACACGGTGACGCCGCGGGCTTGGTACTGCATTCCGCGACCACCAGTGTCGTAGCCCCCTCGGTGATCAAGTTGTGCACGTTCGTGCGGGTGCCCTACCGGGCGCGGGTTCCGATGACCAGGGCGGCGTTGATGCACCGGGACCGTTACCGCTGTAGCTATTGCGGAGCCCGCGCGGAAACCATCGACCATGTGGTGCCGCGCAGTCGAGGGGGCGAGCATTGTTGGGAGAACTGCGTGGCCTGCTGCGCGCTGTGCAATCACCGTAAGGCTGACCGGCTGCTCAGCGAGCTGGGTTGGAAACTGCGGGTGGCACCGCGCGCTCCGCGGGGGCAGCACTGGCGGTTGCTGGCCACAGTGCCCGACGCCGACCCGCTGTGGTTGCCCTACCTTGGCGAGGTCGCCTGACGCTAGCGTACCTGGTGAGGCGGTGACCGACTCCGGTCAGCTACCGTGATCCTGTGACATCGCTGGAGGTCATCCTCATCCTGGCTGGTGTTCCGCTGGCCATCATGATCTTGCTGGGGCTACTGACGCTACGGCCGAAGTTCGCGCGGACCCGCCGCTACCGCCCCGGCGAGAAGTGGGACCACCCACCGGTGTTGTGGACGGCGAACCCCGAGGCTTTGCGCGACAAGGCGGTCCACGGCAGCCGGGATGGATCCGGTGAAGCCCGCGGAGGTGCTCGTGGCAACTGGTAACAAGCAGCACCGGGACCCCGCGCGGCGAGACCGTTCTCAGCGCGACGGGGACCCACCGGAGTTCGTGCCGGGCGAGGCTGTCGTCGGCACTGGCCGGATCTCCGCCGCGCGAATGGTTAAGCCGGTTCTCCCCACGTTGCCCTTCACCAGGTCCCAGCTCGCCACCCTCGACGATGCGTTGGTCCTGGCCAGCCGCAGCGCGAGCCTGCTTTTCGGTGTCTACCTTGGCGACCTCGGTTCGGACACCAGGGGTCGGGCTGAGATGCTGCACGACTCGATGGGTAAATGGGCCGACCACGCGGTGTTGGTGGCCGTCTCGCCCGGACAACGGGTGGTCGAGGTGGTCACCGGCAGCAAAGCCGCCCAGCGGCTTCCCGACCGGGGGTGCAAGCTAGCCGTGGAGAGCATGGTCTCGTCGTTCAAAGCGGGCGATCTCGCCGGAGGGCTGACCGCCGGCCTGCGAACGCTCGCCGCCCAGACGGACTAGTGAGTGCAAAACAGTGTTATAGCACTTAATGCCACTCACGAGTCGCCCGCGTCGAAGACCCGGGCGGCCAGCGCCCGGACCACTCCGGCCTGCCCCTCGGAAACCAGCCGACGGAGTGCGGGCGGGTGCTCAGCGGCTTCGAGCCACTTGCTCGCAGCGTCGACGCAGCGCTGCTCGACGACCCAGGAGGGAAACAGCCCGACCACGCACGACTGGGCCCGCTCGGAGGTCCGGCGGTCCCACACGTCGGCGATCTCGGTGAAATACCGGTCCAAATAGGGCATCAGCAGCGGCTTCTGCGCCGGGTGGCTAAAGCCCCCGATGATCGCCTCACTGATGGCGTTGGGCAGCTCGTCGTCGCGCATCGCCCGCCGCCAGGCTTGTTCCTTGTCAGCTGGAGTGGGCAGCAGCGCCCGGGTCCGTTCGGCTTGCCGGCGCCCGGTCGCGGTGGCGTCACGGTCCTGCTCGGCGGCGATCTCATCCTCGCCCATCACGCCGTGCGCGGTGAGCCCCTGCAGCAACCGCCAGCGCAGGTCGGTGTCCACCGCCAGCGCCTCGGGAACACCTTCCCCGGCCAGCCAGCCGGCCAGCGCATCCAGTTCCGGCTTGCCCAGCAGCGACGTGGTGAGCGCGTTGACCAAGGCGAGCTGGTGGTCGGAGCCGGGCTCGGCCGCGCTGACGAGGTTCATCAGCGTGCCGGCGAATTTCGGCCAGCCGTCCTCGCTGGCCCAGACCGGATCGGCGTAGGAGGACAGTGCAACCTGTGCCTGCGCCAACAGCCGTTGCACCACGCCCACCTCGGTCTCGGCGGGCAACCCAGCCAGCACGACGGCGATGAAGTCCCGGGCCTTGAACTCAGCCTCGCGAGTCATCTCCCACGCCGCCGACCAGCACAGCGAGCGGGGCAGCGACTCAGTGATGTCGCCGATCCGGTCGACCAGCGTCGCCAGCGATTTCTCGTCAAGCCGCATCGTGCAATACGTGAGGTCGTCGTCGTTGACCAACACCAGCTGACCGGCCGGAACCCCGACCAGCTCGGGAACCTCGGTGCGGTCCTCACTGACGTCGAGCTCCACCCGGTGCGTCCGCACCAGCGCACCGCCGATCCGGTCGGCGGGGGAGTCGTAGACGCCGACGGCCAGGCGGTGCGTCCGGAGCTCGCCGGCGCCGGGGCTGGCCCCGCCTTGAAGCACAGCAAAGGAGGCGAACGCACCGTCGCTGTCGACGGTGAACTCCGGTCGCAAGGTGTTGAGCCCGGTGGTCTCCAACCACTGCGCGCTCCAGCCGGACAGGTCGCGACCGGACTCTTGCTCCAGCGCGGCCAGTAGATCAGCGAGGGTGGCATTCGCCCAGGCGTGCCTGGTGAAGTAGAGCCGCAAGCCGGCGAGGAACTCGTCCAGACCGACGTAGGCGACCAGTTGGCGCAGCACGCTGGCGCCCTTGGCGTAGGTGATGCCGTCGAAGTTGACCTCGACGGCTTGGACGTCGGGGATATCGCAGGCGATCGGGTGGGTCGACGGTAGCTGATCCTGCCGGTAGGCCCAGGCCTTTTCCACAGTGGCGAACGTGGTCCACGCACCGGTGTACTCGGTGGCCTGCGACTGGCACAGGACTGAGGCCCACGTCGCGAAGGACTCATTGAGCCACAGGTCGTCCCACCACCGCATGGTCACCAGGTCGCCGAACC